>NZ_FWZV01000012.1:0-275841 GCF_900177315.1 Pseudomonas sp. LAMO17WK12:I1
ATCTGGGACCGCTGGATCGGCCCGAACACCGAATACAAGATGGTCCGCGAGGACAAGGTGCAGAGCTTGAGCGCATTGAAGTTCGAGCCGTTGCCGTAAGCGCCGGCGGTTGTGAAAAAGCCCGCCGTGGGTGATGCACGGCGGGCTGTTTTTTTACGGTGTTCTGTACTGGGGGCGCAGGGCCTCATCAATCATCCAGTGCGGTTGGCCGGGCCTGACGCATGTACCGCCCACCCAGCGTTCGTG
Organism: Pseudomonas sp. LAMO17WK12:I1; assembly: GCF_900177315.1. Lineage (NCBI taxonomy): Bacteria > Pseudomonadati > Pseudomonadota > Gammaproteobacteria > Pseudomonadales > Pseudomonadaceae > Pseudomonas > Pseudomonas sp. LAMO17WK12:I1. Next base: position 247 of record NZ_FWZV01000012.1, read on the forward strand.
GCTGGCATGGTCGAGCCAGTACGCCTGTCCGTTGAGCACGCTATGGCCCAAGGGGGTCAGCGACAACGTGCGGCGGGGCCAGTCCAGATGCATCTCGGTTTCCGTCAGCAACGGCTGCTCGCCATCGATCAACGGCCGCAACAGCGCATGAAACATCATGTCCCCGAGGAACGGCAGCGGGTCGCGCCTGGCCATCAGCTCGGCGAACACACGGCCAAACGGCAGCGGCCCGGCTTCGGCGAGGTAGGTCAGGGCCAGGCGTTCGGTCAGCGACAGGCCGTCCTGGGTGCCCGGCAACTCCTGTAATTGACGCAACAGCGCCGGCGCCAGCAACGGCAGGGCCGGGTGTTGGCCATGGGCAAGCGCCGCCAGCCGGGTCGGTGAGCTGTCGCAATAGGCCGACCAGGCCTGTTTGGCCAGGTGCACGGCATCGTCACCGATGAGGCGCCGCTGTGGCCAGAGCCACGCCAATACATCGGGCGCCAGTTGGCCGATACCGATAAAACGCTCGACACCGGGAATACGATCCACCTCGATCAGCTCCAGCCTGGACGGTGCCTGCTCCAGGCCGGCCAGGGCACGCATCAGGAACAACTGGTCATAGGCGTCCGCCTCGCACCACAGCACGCTGTGCTCGGCACTGGCCAAGGTTTCCAGCTGATCGTATTCATCGTCGACGCGGCGCGTGACGTCCGCTAAGGGCAGAGCAAAGGCCTGGCTGATGAACGCGCTGCGCAGGGCGCGGAATTCTGCGGCGGGGACGTCGCGCACCGGGCCCATGCACAGCGGGTCGGTGAGCATCTGGAAGCGGCCCTTGAACCCGGCCACCTGGAGGCTGTGGGCAATGTCATTGCCGCAGCGCCAGTGGGTGGTGCGTGCTTCGTCGCTGGCGGCAAAGTCGGGATGGCGGGCGGCGAAGTCAATGGCGTCGACATGGGCCTTGAGCTTGGGCCAACTGCTGAAGCCCAGTTGCCTGGCGATCTGCCATTGGGCTTGGGACAGGGTGGCGCCGGGGTCCTGGGCTTTCAGATGGCGCAACAGTTCCTTGGCGCGCTTGCGCTGCTGCTCAAGGTTGAGACGGCCATCGGTGTTGGAGGATACGGGGCGTTGCGACATACGATCTCCTTGCACAAACCTTTTCCGCTTTAAGGTTGGGAGTCGTAGAAATGAGGTAGAGCTTCATTGTCCTGGGCGCAGCCCAGCCCTTTCCGCGGAAGGTGGCGTAGAGAGCGCCAGGCGGGAAATATAGGCACTGCGGCGTTTGATTGCAAATCGGGCTTGGGATCGAAGCCGTACTCCTTTTTTGGGGGGGACGGGATTAAATGTGGGAGGGGGATTTGCCCTCATGCCAGTCAGTGAAGACGTAGAAAGGGGAAAAAGTAACCTGTGGTGAGGGAACAAGCTCTTATCAAGATTAAAATAACTCACTGATTTTAAAGGGATAAAATTTCACGCTGAAGTCTTGAGTCCTGCATAAATAATTTCAGGCGAGCGCATTCTTGTGGTGAGCGGGCTTGTCGAATCGTCGCACCGCCCGCGTTGGGCTGCGCAGCAGCCCCAAAAACAGGCGCAGAGGAGTGTCTGATACACCACATTTGTCTCCATCAGGGGCGCTTCGCACCCCAACGCGGGCGGTGCGACGATTCGACAAGCCCGCTCGCCACAGAGGTCCCAGTTTGCTGCGCGACAGCGCTACGTCGAAGAGGTAGTGGCACCTCCCGCGCCACAGGTACGCTGTTCTGGATTATTTGTCCTTGCGTGCATCCATGGTCTTCTGGTGCTCGGCCAGGAACGGCTGTTCTGCCGGGTCGAAGCGATCAATCCCGGCAGTAAAACGATGCCAGTACGGGTACAACGGTTGGCGCCGTGTCACCGCTTCAATACGCGAGAACTGTTCATCGGTGAGTTTCAATTCCGTGGCCGCCAGGTTGTCACGCAGATGCGCTTCCGTGCGGGCGCCGACGATCAGCGAGGTAATTCCCGGACGGTCCTTGAGCCAGGCCAGGCAGGTGCGCGCCACTGACACGCCCTGTTCATCGCCCACGGCGGCGAGGGTCTCGATGATGTCCAGCGCACGTTCCTGGTCATGCACGTAGGGTTCGGGCCAGCCGCTGCCCTGACGGGTATTGGCCGGTGGCTGCTGCCCGCGCCGGGTGGAACCGGTCAGCAGGCCTTCGCCCATCGGCCCCCACACCAGCGTCCCCACGTGCTGGTCCAGGGCCAGGGGCAGTAACTCGTACTCGGCCTCGCGGGATTCCGGGGTGTAGTAGATCTGCTGGGTGATGGGCTTGAGCATGCCGTGCAATTCGGCCTTGCCGAGGGTTTTCATCATCTGCCAGGCGGTGAAGTTGCTGGTGCCAAAGTAGCGGATCTTGCCTGAGCCAACCAACAGCCGCAGGGCTTCGAGGGTTTCCTCGATGGGGGTCATGCCGTCCCAATTGTGCAATTGGTAGAGGTCGATATGGTCGGTGCCCAGGCGCTTCAAGCTCGCTTCGCACGCGCGAATCAGGTGATAGCGCGACGAGCCTGAGTTGTTCGGGTTGTTGTCCACGGGGCTACGGCCCTTGGTGGCCAGCAGGATATCGTTGCGCTTGTCGCCCAAGGCTTTGCCGACCACTTCTTCGGCCAGTCCGTGGGAGTAGAGGTCGGCGGTGTCGACCATATTCACCCCGGCGTCGAACGCGATATCGAACATGCGCCTGGCCTGGGGCACGTCTACCGATCCGCATTTTTCAAACTCGGCGCGACCGCCAAAGGGCACGGTGCCGAGGATGATTTCGGATACCAGCAGGCCCGAATGGCCCAGTTGTCGGTATTGCATGTCGTCTCCTACTTAACGTTGAACCTGAAGTTCTGAACGACGTGGGTGGCGATAGTTTGAATTTTTTCATGAAAACTTCCCGCGCCTGCCGCACCATTGCGCCCAACAGGTTTAAGAGGAATACCGCGTCCATGAGTGCACTGATCGAAACCCGCGCCCTCACGCGCATGGACGAACGCCGGCAGGTACCGTTGCTGCAGCCCACGGATTTCACCTTGAACCGCGCCGACCGCGTGTCGATCACCGGCGCTTCCGGTTCCGGCAAAAGCGTATTGCTGCGGGCATTGGCGCTGCTGGATGCGCCCACCAGCGGGCAGGTCCTGTGGAACGGCCAGCCGATTGCCAATGCCGAGATTCCCCATTACCGCAGCCATATCAGCTACCTCTCCCAACGCCCCGCGCTGCTCGAAGGCACGGTGGAGGACAACCTGCGCTTTCCCTTCAGCCTCAAGACCCTGCGCCAGCGCCGCTTCGACCCGCAAGCGGTGACCGCGTTGCTGGGGCATGCCGGCAAGGCAGCCGATTTTTTGACCAGGAACGCATTGGACCTCTCGGGCGGCGAGGCCCAGGTGGTCTCGCTGATCCGCACCCTGCAACTCAACCCCGAGGTGCTGCTGCTGGACGAACCCACCGCTGCCCTCGACCCCACCTCATCCCGCGACGTGGAAGTGCTGATCAGCGCCTGGTTTGCCGGCGACAACGCCCGCGCCTATGTCTGGGTGTCCCATGACCTCGATCAGGCGCGGCGCATGAGCGACATCCACTTGCACATGAGTGCCGGCGTGTTGAGCGAGGCGACCCAGCCATGAATTATCAAAACCTCACCGCCCTGGACATGGGCATCGCCGCTTCGCTGATCCTGGTCAACGGTGCGCTCTCCCTGCTGCTGCGCCTGGGCCTGGGCCGCCAGTTGCTGTGGGCGGCGGTGCGTACCGTGGTGCAACTGTTGGCCATCGGTTACCTGCTGGGCTGGGTGTTCGCGTTCGCCTACTGGTATGTGGTGCTGCCGTTGATGGGCGCAATGACCCTGATCGCCGGGTTGTCGGCGGCGGGGCGCGGGCGCAGGACGTACCGTGGGCAAAGGGTCGACAGCATCCTGTCGGTGTGGGGCAGTTCGTGGCTGGTGACGGCAGTGGGCTTGTTTGCGGTGATCCGCATCCACCCGTGGTACGAGCCGCAGTACGCGATTCCGATCCTCGGCATGATCCTCGGCAATACCCTGACCGGCGTGTCCCTGGGGATCGAACGCATGACCCAGGAACTGACCTCGGGGCGCAACACCATCGAGATGATCCTGGCCCTCGGCGGCTCACGCTGGGAGGCGGCGCAGGAAGCGATCCGCCAGGCGGTACGCGCGGGGATGATCCCGACGCTGAACCAGATGACCGTGGTCGGCATCGTCAGCCTGCCCGGCATGATGACCGGCCAGGTGCTGGCGGGGGAAAGCCCGGTGGACGCGGTGCGCTATCAGATCGTGATCATGTTCCTGATTGCCGCGTCGTCGGCGTTGGGTACGGTGGGGGCGGTGTTGCTGACCTATCGGCGGTTGTTTTCCAGGAGCCACCGGTTTTTGCGTGAGCGCTTGCAAGAGCGCTAAGCGTTCATTTGGCGAAGGGGGGGCTGTGGCGAGGGAGCTTGCTCCCGTTGGACTGCGCAGCAGTCCCGTTTTTTCAAACAAAGAGCTGGGGCCGCTTCGCGTCCCAACGGGAGCAAGCTCCCTCACCACAGAAAACCCCTTCTTGCTGACCAGAAGGGCTCGTCACAGGTTCAAGGCTGATCCACCACGCCAAAATCCAACACCACCTTCATCGCCTGAGTCTTGTCAGCCGCCAATTCAAACGCCTGCACCGCCTGCTCGAACGGCAGCGTGTGGGAGATCACCGGGCGTACGTCGATGACCTGGCGATTGAGCAAGTCCACCGCCTGGGCAAACTCGCTGTGGAAGCGGAAGGTGCCGCGCAGGTCGATCTCGCGGCTGACCAGCAGGTTCAGCGGCAGCGACACCTCACCGCCCAAGCCGACCGTGACCAGCACGCCGCGCGGGGCGATGCAGTCCAGGCCGTTACGCAGGGCCTGGGCGCTGCCGGAGACTTCGAACATCACCTCGAAGTAACCCTTCTCGGCGGTGTAGCGCTTGAGCGCGTCGATGCCGTCGGCAATGTTGTGGGTGCGCGTGGCGCCCATTTTTTCCGCGCAGGCCAGGGCGCTGGCGGACAGGTCCACCGCGACGATTTCAGCCGCACCGGCGGCGCGCAGGCCGGCGATCAGCAGGTTGCCGATGGGGCCGCAACCGGTCACCAGCACGCGCTTGCCGAATACCGCGCCGGCCCGTTGGATCGCATGCAACCCCACCGACAGCGGTTCGGCCAGTGCACCTTCGGCGAGGCTGACATGATCGGCCAAAAGATGTGCCTGGTGCGTCTCGATCACCAGGCTCTGGCGAAACGCGCCCTGGACATGCGGGAAGGGCATCGCGCTGCCGTAGAAGCGCATGTCCAGGCAGTGGTTGGGCAGGCCTTGATGGCAATAACGGCAAGCACCGCACGGGCGCGAGGGCGATACGGCAATGCGTTGGCCGACCTTGAACCGGCCGGCGTCGGAGCCCACGGCGTCGATCACTGCCGATACTTCGTGGCCGAGCACCATCGGCTCGCGCAGGCGCACGGTGCCGAAGCCGCCGTGCTGGTAGTAGTGCAAGTCCGAGCCGCAGATGCCGCCACGGGCGATGCGCACGCGCAGTTGCTCGGGGCCCAGGCTATGGGGTTCGTCCTGGGGGCTGACCCGCAGGTCTTTTGAGGCGTGGCAGACAATGGCGTGCATAAGGTTCTCCAGGGTTACAGCGACGCGGTGATGCCACCGTCGACATAGAGGATATGACCGTTGACGAAACTCGCGGCATCGCTGGCCAGGAACACCGCTGCACCGGCCAACTCAGCGACGTCGCCCCAGCGTCGGCTCGGCGTACGTTGCACCAGCCAGTCGCTGAATTCGGGGTTGGCCACCAGGTTGGCGTTCAACTCGGTCTTGAAGTAGCCGGGGCCGATACCGTTGACTGTCAGCCCGTGGGGGCCCCAGTCGATGGCCATGCCCTTGGTGAGCATCTTCAACGCACCTTTGCTCGCCGCATACGGCGCGATGCCCGGGCGGCCCAATTCACTTTGCACCGAACAGATATTGATGATGCGCCCCCGCTTGCGCGGGATCATCGCCCGTGCCACGGCCTGGCCCACCAGGAAGGCGCTGTCGAGGTTGGTGCTGATCAGTTCGCGCCAGTGCTGCTCGCTGTAGTCTTCCAGCGGCCCACGGCGTTGCATGCCGGCGTTGTTGACCAGGATGTCCAAGGGCCCGAGGCGTTCCTCGATAGCGGCCACACCGGCCTGGATCGCCGCGCTGTCGGTGACGTCGAAGGCCTCGGTGTGCACCTCCAGGCCCTCGAGGGTCAGCAGCGCGGCGGCGTCGCGCAGGGTGCTGCGGTTACGCCCGTTGAGCACCACTCGCGCACCGGCCTGGGCCAGGCCTCGGGCGATGGCCAGGCCGATACCGGCACTGGAACCGGTGACCAGCGCCAGCCGGCCATCGAGGCGAAAGGTGTCTAGAACGCTTTGCATGGGCATGTTTCTCCGGGCGCGCTTGTGATAATCAAAACAATGGCTGATGGGCTTAACTTCACTCCGGTATAGGGCGCAGGTCCAATGTTTATTTATGATCGGCTGATCAATATCGGTGATAACCGGGGAGGCTCGATGGAACTCAAGCACTTGCGCGCCTTTGTGGTACTGGCCCAGGAGCTGCATTTCGGCCGGGCGGCGGCGCAGTTGTCGATTGTGCAACCGGCCCTGAGCATGCAGATCAAGCTGCTCGAAACTGGCCTGGGCGTACGCCTGCTGGACCGCAATCGCCACTCGGTGACCTTGACCGATGCCGGTCGGGTGTTCCTGCCCGAAGCCCAGGCGACCCTGCACCAGGCCGCTCGGGCGGCGGAGGCGGCGCGGGCGTCCAACCGGGGGGAAATCGGCCGGGTGCGCTTGGGCTTTGTGTCGTCGGTATTGCCGCACCTGTTACCCGCGTTGATCCGCACGGTGCATCAGCGCTACCCGCGGATCGAGCTGGAACTCAAGGACATGCCCGGCCCCGATCAAGCCGCCGCGCTGAAGAATGATCGCCTGGATTTCGGCCTGATGCGCCTGCCCGCCGCCTACCCCGGGGTGCAAACCCGCGTGGTGCTGCGCGAGCCGTTCTGCGTGGCCCTGCCGATGGATCATCCGCTGGCCGCCCAGGCGTCGATCCAGCCCGGCGACCTGCTCGACGTGCCGGTGTACATCCTTGCGCGGCGCTATGCGCCCGGGTTCTACGACGAATTTATCCAGGCCGTGGGCATCCCTTTGCAGATCGCGTCCGAACTGGGCGAGTTCACCACCATGCTCGCGCTGGTCTGCGCCGGGTTGGGCGTCGGCGTACTGCCGCAGCAGGCCGCGCGGGCGTTGCCGGCCAATTGTGTGTCGCGGCCACTGGCGTTGGGGGCGTTCCAGGCGCGCACGGGGTTGGCCTGGACCACGTTGGACAGTGCGGTAAAGACCACGTTGTTTGCGTTGATCGTCGAACTGTTTGGCGAGTGATTGTTTCATCCGCTGAAATGCTGGATTGTAAAAGCTGGTGATTCCAGTGGTCGGCGCAGCGGTGGAACATGCCGGTGTCAAACCCCCACCCTTTGGAGCCTTACATGTCCCAGCCTGCGATCAAACTCTATGGTTTCCCCTTGTCCGGCCATTCCCATCGGGCCGAGCTGATGCTGTCCCTGCTGGGGTTGCCCAGCGAGTTCATCCTGGTGGACCTCAAGCAAGGCGCGCATAAAAGCGCTGACTTCACTGCGACCATCAACCGTTTCGGCCAGGTCCCGGCGATTGACGACAACGGCACCGTACTGGCGGACTCCAACGCGATCCTGGTCTACCTCGCCACGAAATACGGCAAGGGCCAATGGTTGCCAAGCGACCCGGTGGGGCAGGCGCGCGTACAGCGCTGGCTGTCGGCGGCCGCCGGCGAGCTGCACGCCGGGCCCGCCACCGCACGGCTGGCCGTGGTGTTCGGTGCCGATGTGGATGCGGCGGCGGCGATCAGCCGTGCCCATGGCTTGTTGGCACTGGTGGAGCAGCAACTGAGCGAAACCCGCTTCCTGGCGGGGGAGCAGGCGAGCATCGCCGATATTGCGTTCTACACCTATGTGGCCCATGCGCCGGAAGGCAATGTGTCGCTGGCCGACTACCCTAAGGTGCGCGCCTGGCTTGCCAGCATCGAGGCCTTGCCGGGATTTGTGGGCATGCCGCGTACGGCGGTAGGGTTGCAATCACATTAACGTTGCTGAGGCGCATCGATGGACCGATTTCACGAAATGCAGGTGTTCCTGGCGGTGGCCGAGGAGGAGGGCTTTGCCGCCGCGGCGCGCCGCCTGAACACCTCGCCACCCAGCGTGACCCGGGCCATCGCCGCCATGGAAGCGCGCATCGGCACCCAGCTGCTGGCGCGCACCACCCGCAGCCTGCACCTGACCGAGGCCGGCCAGCGTTACCTCGAAGATTGCCGGCGCATCCTCGCCGAGCTGGACGAAGCCGAAGAAGCGGCGGCGGGCAGTTATTCGATCCCCTGCGGCCACCTCACGGTGACCGCACCGGTACTGTTTGGCGAGTTGTATGTGGCGCCGGTGCTGGGCGAGTACCTCGACCGTTTTCCGCTGGTGAATATCAATGCCTTGCTGGTGGATCGGGTGGTCAACCTGACCGACGAGGGTATCGATGTGGCTGTGCGCATCGGCCATCTGCATGAGCCGGGGCAACAGGCGATCAAAGTGGGCGAGGTACGCCGGGTGGTCTGCGCCTCGCCCGGCTATCTCGACCAGCACGGCCGCCCCCGGCACCCCGGGCAGTTGGGTGCGGCGCAGATCGTCGGCCTGTCCTCCAGCCGATTGGTGAGTGAGTGGGCGTTTGTCGACGCCGGCCAGCCGCTGACGGTGCCCATCGAACCGCGCCTGGTGGTCTCGGCGAACAACGCAGCGATCAACCTGGCGCGCCTGGGCTGGGGGGTGACGCGGGTGCTGTCCTATCAGGTCGCGGCGGCGGTGGCGGCCGGCGAGCTGGAAATTGTCCTCGAGGACTTCGAGCCGGCCCCGTTGCCGATCCAGGTGGTGTTCCAGAAAAGCGCGCGCGTGCCGGCCAAGATCCACACCTTTGTGGATTTCCTCAGCCATCGCCTGGGCCAGGACACGGCCTTGAATCCGGCGATGAAGCGGCGCGGTTGATGGAGCGTTATCGCGATATGCAGCTGTTTGCCGCGCTCGCCGAGCAACCGAGCCTGGCCTCGGCCGCACGTGCAGCCCAGGTCTCGGCGCCGACATTGATGCGTGCGATCGCCCGCTTGGAAGCACGCCTGCGCGTACCGTTGCTGCAACGCAGCACGCGGGGTGTCAGCCTTACCGACACGGGCACTGTCTACATGGCCGACTGCGTGCGGCTGCTGGCCGCCGTGGACGCCGCCGAAGCCTCGGCCAAGGGCTTGCATGTACAGGCCCAGGGCAATCTGCGGGTGTTCATGCCGTTGCTGTTCAGCTGCTATGTGATGGCGCCGCTGTTGGCCAGCTACATGGATCGTTACCCCGCGGTGCAGCTCACCGCCCACTACCACGACTATTACCCCAACCTGCACGAAGAGGGGCTGGACGTGGCGATCCTGGTCGGCGAGTTGCCCAGCTCCTCACTGATCGCGCGGCCGGTCGGGCACGTGCGGCAGATCCTCTGCGCCAGTCCCGCTTACCTAGCGGCGCACGGCGAACCCCGACACCCGGACGACCTCAAGCAGCATCGCCTGATCGCCACTGCCGACCCGGTGCATTGGGCGTTCCAGGGTTGCCAGCTCAAGGCCCGCGCGCGGCTGAGTTGCGCCACGGTGCAAGGCACGATCAATGCGGCGGTGCAGGGCGCGGGGCTGGTGCGTTGCTTGAGCTATCCGCTGCATGAGCATCTGCTCAGCGGCCAGTTACGCCGCGTCCTGCAGGGCTATGAGCCAGCGCCCCTGCCGGTGCATGTGGTGTACGGCGAAGGGCGCCATGGGCCGATGCGTGTGCGCAGTTTTGTCGATCATTGCGTGGCGGCGCTGCGTGAGCATCCGGCATTTCAGTTGGCGTAACAGTGGATTGCCTGGGCTGGGTATTCTGCGTTTGGCTGGCGAGGCGCAGCATGGGGGCAACCCACTGGAGGTGATCACCATGAACCCTATTGAACAATCCCCCTGGCATGCCGGCGAACGGCAGTTACAAGCAGCGGTCGGCGTGGCCGAGCGCATGGCGGTGGTCGGGCCCAAGGTGATACGCGATCACCTGCCGGAGCAGCATCGGGATTTTTATCCGCTGTTGCCCTACCTGATGCTTGGCGTGGTGGATGAACAGGGGATTCCCTGGGCGACCCTGATTGAAGGCGCGCCGGGGTTCGTCCACTCTCCCGACCCTTATACGTTGCAGATTGACAGCCTGCCCTCTGCCAGCGACCCGGCCCGCGCCGCCTTGCACAAGGGCGCTGCCGTGGGTCTGCTGGGTATCGACCTCAACACCCGGCGGCGCAACCGCATGAATGGGCGTATCGGCGCGCTCGATCACGAGGGCCTGTCGGTCGACGTGGTGCAGACCTACGGCAATTGCCCCAAATACATCCAGCTGCGGCCGGTCGATGGGATTGCGCGTAAACCCGGCACCCGGGTCGAGCGTCTTGACGGCCTGGACGCCGCTGCCGAAAGCATGATCCGCAACGCCGACACCTTCTTCGTCGCCAGCTACGTGGAGGTCGACGGCGAACGCTCGGTGGACGTCTCCCATCGCGGCGGTAATACCGGCTTCGTGCGCGTGGAGGGCGACGTGCTGACCATCCCGGACTTTGCCGGCAACCTGTTCTTCAACACCCTGGGCAACCTGGCGGCCAACCCGGTGGCGGGGCTGCTGTTTATCGACTTTGAAACGGGGGATGTGCTGCAGATCGCCGGGCATACCTCGCTGATCCTCGACGGCCCTGAAGTCGCCCGCTTCGAGGGCGCGCAGCGGCTCTGGACGGTGACCGTGGACCACGTGGTCCGCCGCCCGGCGGCGTTGGCCTTGCGCTGGCAGTTCGCGGAGTTTTCGCCGTTCAGCCTGGCGATGGGCGGTTGGTAGCGTCAGCGTATTTATCACGGCCTGTTGAAGAGCAAATGGGGGAACTCCCTCTGTGGTGAGGGGGCTTGTCCCGCGTGGGGCTGCGCAGCGGCCCCCAAACCAGGCGCAGAGGCATGCCTGATACACCTCATTCATCTTCATAGGGGCGCTTCGTACCCCAACGCGAGACAAGCCCGCTCGCCACAAGAATGCGGACGAATTGACCACCTGATCCGGCCCCATCGCAGCCTCGCTGAAGCTCGACAACTCCCACAGGGGGCTTTACTGCGCTGCTTGGATTTGCGCTGTGTGATCAGGGCACCGGCATTCCTGGTTAAGGGCTTCATCCACCAATAACTGCGCAATCTCGATCATCTGCACCAATGCCAGCACCTGCCTGCGGTGGTGACTGTCAAGGCGTTCGGCGCAGTCGTACGCGCAGACCGTAGCCGATTCCAGCATCTCGCTGGCGTTGCTCAAGGCGGCTTCCGTACTCAGGCCGGGACGGATGACATCGGGGGGGATTTGCGGATGGTCATCCGAGGTGGAGGGTTAGGTGTGACTTTCTTCATGGCGAAGCTCCTACGAATGAGCACCTCCATTTTGCTACCACCTATCCGTTAGGCCAGCTATTTTCGATGAGATTTGCTTGGTAGCGTCAACTGCGAACGAACTGCTGTTGGGCTTACTTTCGAAAGACAAGAGGGGGGGCGAATCAAGTGCAAGACCTCTGGAAATCAACGCAGTTTGCATTGGTGCTCTCCATCAGTTTCGGCCCTGTGGCCTTCATCATTTTCAGGCAGTCCTTCACCTTCGGCTTCCTTAGCGCTTTACCTGCGGTTTTCGGGGCGGCAGTTGCAGATGCAGTGTTTGCAGCTGTCGCCTTCGCGGGGTTGCGAGCCGTTGAAGCGTTTTGGGCCGCCAACAGCCAATTGCTAACGTGGGCGGCGATTGCCTACCTCTTTTATTTGGGCGTAATCACTTTCAAGAAATCCGCAGCCACCTCCCTGGCCAAACGAGCAACAGGGTTCATCCCGGTTTTCCTGCTGACGTTGACCAGCCCTTTAACGATCGCTGCGATTTCTTCCTATGTCATCGCCAGTGAGGCGCTGCTCTATAGGCATGGAATGTACTTGAATTTGCTGGGTTTTCTGCTGGGTTCATTGTCGGGGCAGATGTTGTACGCGCTCGTTGGTGCAATGATCAAGAGGGCGCTTGCTGACCCGCTCGATTTCGGCTTTTTGAACCGCGTCAGCGGAGGTTGTCTCATTGCTTTTGCTGCCTGGCAGTTGGCTCGCGTTCTGGAGACGTAAGACTTTTAACGTTAGCCTTGCACTTCTACTGACAACAAGGACTCGTCATGCAACCCAAGGTCATCAATCCCAAGAGCGTATTCAACTCCCTGCAATACGGCTTCAGCCAAGCCATCGAAGTGCCTGATGGCCGGCGTATTCTGCTTTCCGGCCAGGTAGGTGTGGATGCCCAGGAGCGTACGGTCGGTCCAGGCATTGCCGAGCAAACCGATACGGCGTTGGACAATATCGAAAAAATCCTGGCGGAGGTCGAGGGTGACTTGTCCCATGTGGTAATGCTGCGGCTGTATATCGTCGAGTCCGCACGTGATCGGCAGGAGCTTATCGCCCAGGCGCTGCGTGAGCGCTTCCCCCATAACCCGCCGCCGTCGTCCTGGATTATTGTCAGTGGGCTTTCGTTGCCGGAGTGGTTGATCGAAATCGAGGCGGAGGCGGTGATTTCACCGAAATAAGGCCACAACAAGCATGTTCACGCGAAAACCTGTTTGCCATGATCCAGCGGCTCACTGTCCCCACGCCACGCCCAGCGCGGTACAAGCACACTCGATACACAGCTATCAGCGTGACGCAGGGATAAACGCCACACTGCCCTCGTCACGCTTCTGAAACAACCGCTCGCCATTGTCCGGCTGGGTCGTGATCACCTGATGATCCGCACCCAGATACGCCAGCGGCGTCGGATCATCCTTGGAAAACTGCGCGACGATGATCGTACGGTGCGGGTCGAAGGTCTGGCCGCTGGTTTTTTCCAGCCAGGCCATGAAGGCGGCGGTGTGACCCTGGCGGGGAAAGTCCTGGGTCTCGGCGATGTAGTAGAACGGCTTGCCGCCATTTTGCAGGTACATCGGGACCTTGTTGTCGACTTCCACCAGCACCATTTGCCATTGGTTCCAGGGTGCGCTTTTCACGGCCTCGGCTTGCACATCCTCGGCGAAGCGGGTCACGCCGCCGTTGCCGTTGGACCAGGGATAGGCCACGCCGAGGATCAACAGCATGAGTGCGGCAGCGATCCCCAGACCTTTCTGCCAGCGCGGCCAACTGGCGGGCTTTTTCAACACGCGTTCACTCAGCCACCACGCCGCCAGCAACTGGGCAAACGGCACCAGCGGCAGTACGTAGTAGCTGCGCCGGCTGCCGCTGGCGGTAAAGAACACAAACAGCAGGCCCAGGCCCCACACCAGCCAGCGCACGTTCGGCGGGGTGTGACGCCAGTGCCGCACGGCCAGCCACAGGCCCAGCAGCCAGCACGGCGTCCAGGGCAGGGTGTAGGCGGGCAGGTAGATCAGGTAGGTGTAGATCGGCCCCATATGGTCGAACGGGTCGAAGAAACGCACCACGTTTTCCCGGAATACCAAGGCCAGGCCGCTCGCGCCATAGGCCGGTGCGCCGTAGACGTGCGACAGCACGAACGGCACGGCGTACACCGCGGCGGCGATCAGTACGGCCAAAAGCAGGCGCAGGTTGAGGTGGCGCTTGTAGCGCTGTTCGCCGAGCAGGTGCGGCAACAGCACCAGACCGGGCAGCACGAAGCCGATCAGGCCCTTGAACAACGACGTCAGGGCCAGCAACAGGAAAAACACCGTGTAGCGCCACAGCCGTGTGTCGTCGGGGCCGCGCCAATACCAGGCGACGGCTGCCAGCACGCCGCACACGGTGAGCACATCCGCCGTGGCCACGCGGGCCCAGAACAGGAAGTAGAACGTGGTGGCGAGCATCCAGCCGGCGATCAGCCCCGTGCCCTTGCGGAACAAACGTTCGCCGATCAAGTACACCAGCCACACACTCAACCACGCGCCGATCACCGATGGCAGGCGCAACGACCAGGGCCCGAGGCCCCCCGCCAGGTGGGCCGCGCCAGTGATCAGCCAGTAGGAGGGCAGGGGTTTGTCGTAATAGGGCACGCCCTTGAGATAGGGATCGAAATAGTCACCGCTCTGCAGCATCTGCAAGGCGATATTCGCCCAGCGGGTTTCCGGGCCCCACAGGTCACGTGCGCCCAGGCCGGTGAGCAGCAGCAGGGCCGAGACGCCGAGCAACAGCAGCAGGGCGCCGCGTTCGGTCTTGAAATAACCCGGCATCATGGCGCCTGCGGGTAGAGGATAAGTTCCAGGTAGCCCTTGTAGTAGCGTTTGCCTCCGGGCGGCAATTGCCCGGCCTCGCGCATTTCACTGGTGCTGTTGACTCGCAGCAGCACGCCGACCGAGCCGTGCTGGCGCGCCTCCTTGAGCCAGCCCTGAACCTGTTCCAACTCCACTTTGCGTGTGACCGCACCGGCGTACTGCAAGCCGTAGCGCAACTCGCCTTCGGTGTCATACAGCGCCACGTCGGGTCGTTGCAGGCGCCAGGCCAAGGCGCTGGCGCTTTCCAGTTCATTGCTCAGCAGCGCGTGGGTGTGCTGCAACTCATCCAGATGCTCCAGCACAAATTGGTCGGGCATTTCGTTATCGGCGATGTAGGCCGGCATGCTTGACGGCAGCAGCACTACCAGCAGGCCGATGCCCAAGGCCGGCATCGCCCACAGCGTCAGCGGCCGCACGCTTTGCAGCAGGTTGGCAAGGATCCAGCCCAGCAGCACGATAAACGCCAGGGACAGGCTGAACATCTCCGCATGGCTGTTGCTGTACAGCGGCCTGGCGATTTGCAGGTAGATCAGCCCGACCATGGCGGCCATGCCGATCACGAAGTTGAGCAGGCCATTGAGGCGCAGGGTGCGGGTTTTGCCCTGGCTGACCAGCTCGCTCAGGGTATGCCCCATCAGCAATGCGAGGGGCAGCAGGCACGGCATGATGTAGGTCGGCAGCTTGCCGTTGCTCAGGCTGAACAAGCCCAGGGGCAGCAGCAACCACAGGGCCAGGAAGGCGATTGCCGGTTGGCGCTTTTCTTTCCAGGCCTGGTACAGGGTGTTGGGCAGCAGCCCGGCCCACGGCAGGCAAGCCACCGCCATGATCGGCAGGAAGAACCACCAGGGCCGCACGTGTTGCGCGTTATCGGCGCTGAAGCGGCGGATGTGTTCATTCCAGAAAAAGAAGCGCCAGAAATCCGGTTCCTGAGTGTGAATCGCCAGCACCCAGGGCAAACACACCAGCACAGCCACGCCGATGGCCAGCGGGCCATACCGCAGCAACTCGCCCAGGCGGCGCTGCCAGAGCATATAGGGCACGGCAATCAGCACCGGCAGCGCCCACGCCAGGAAACCCTTGGTCATGAACCCCATGGCACACGCAAATCCCAGCACGGCCCAGGCGCCCAGGCGGCTGCGCAGGGTGCTGCTGTCGAGGGCAAACCACAGCGCCACCAGGCTCAGGTTGACCCACAGGGTGAATTGCGGATCGAGGTTGGAATACCCCGCCTGCCCGGCCACCAGGCCAAAGCTCAGGTAGAGCAGGGCACAGGCGAAGCTTTTTCGCGGGTCGTTCCACAGGCGACGGGCGATCAGGTAAGCGAGCAGCACGCTCAAGCCGGTGGTCAGGGCCGAGGCGATGCGCACGCCGAACAGGTTCTGGCCAAACACGGACTGGCCCAGGGCGATCAGCCAGTAACCGGCGGCCGGTTTTTCGAAATAGCGGATGCCCATGAAGTGCGGCGCCACCCAGTTGCCGCTCAGGAGCATTTCCTGGCTGATCTGGGCGTAGCGGGTTTCATCCGGTATCCACAAACCGTGCAGGCCCAGTGGCAACAGATAAAACGCGACGAAGGCCAGCAAGAGTACCGGCAGGGGGTTCAGGCGAGTCATGAAAACGTCGCTCCTTGACGTCTGATGGTGTTTTTTTCAATTAATGAAGTAATGGTGAAAGTCGTCACGGCGTTCACTAAATAACAGGAAATAGTCATAACGACCTTAATTAAGGACGCAACTAAACATGCCAGAACAGGGCTGTCTTTTTGCTGAACATAAGCCGTAGTGGCGGGAAGGGAATGACGTGGATTTATTTAAGCGCGGCAGGCCAGTCCTGGTTTTTCATGATGCCCAGGGCCTTGAACTTGCCGTTGGCCAGCACCTGCACGAACAGCGCGCTGCCGTACTCGGAAAACTTGGCGTGGGGGAAGCCCAGGGCGGTTTCAAAGTCGGCGATGCAACCGCTGTGGGTGACGAATACGAGGTTGCGTCCAGCCTGTTTGTGGCCGAGCAGTTCTTCACCCATGGCCTTGCCGCAGACGGCTTGTTCGCTGGAGGTCATGTCGGTTTTGCCGAACATGAAACGCGAGGTCTGGGCCGTGCGAATGGCGGGGCTTGAGAGTACGTCGGTGCCGTCCATACCCAGGGATTTAAAGGCTTTCCCCAGGTTTTCGGCGTGTTGGCTGCCATTGATCGTCACGCCTTCCACCGGGCCCAGGCACGGGTTGCTCGAACGGTCGCAGCGCTCTTCATGACGCACCAGTACGATCAGGTCGCCGTCGCGCCACAGCGGCAGCACCTGGGACGTCAGCAGGCGGTTGCCCACGCCGAGGTCCCGTGGGGAGGTCGGCCAGAACAGCGCGCAAGTGAGCAGCACGGCGACCACCGTAAGCCCGAGCCAAAGCGGTTTGAGGCGCTTGAAAAAGGCTCGGCGCGAGCGTGGTTTAATCAGGGTAAGGTCAACCACTACATTCACCATGGTCACTATCGGCTGTGTTGTATTAATTAGGCGCAACTTGTCGGCAAGTGCCCGAAGTGAAGCGCGAGGCTGTCACAGGGTGGCTGTCTTTTCGCTGAACATGCTGCGGTTAAAAGTTGCCAGGCGTGGCAACTAATAAGTTGTCGACGAGTGACGCTTGGCCGGCAATTTAAAGTGCGGTGGGTGGGCGGCCGGTGAAAACCATGTGAAAAATTTGCGTGGCCTTGATCCTCAGCCGTTATTCTCGATTGCCAGCCATCCGATGAGTGTTCCCATGTTGCAGGTGCAAGGTGTCTTCAAAAGCTACGCCACCCCCCAGGGCCCGTTGGCGGTACTGGCGGGGGTCGACCTGCACCTGGGGGGGCGCAGCAGCCTGGCGTTGATGGGTGAGTCCGGCAGCGGCAAGAGCACCCTGCTGCACTTGGTTGCCGGGCTTGATCGGGTGGACGGCGGCAGCATCCAGGTAGGTGAGCAGCGCCTCGACCGGATGAGCGAGGCGCAACTGGCCCACTGGC
Source organism: Pseudomonas sp. LAMO17WK12:I1 (assembly GCF_900177315.1). Lineage (NCBI taxonomy): Bacteria > Pseudomonadati > Pseudomonadota > Gammaproteobacteria > Pseudomonadales > Pseudomonadaceae > Pseudomonas > Pseudomonas sp. LAMO17WK12:I1. The sequence continues at coordinate 17,658 of NZ_FWZV01000012.1, forward strand.
GGCGTACCGAGATTGGCCTGGTGTTCCAGCAGTTCAACCTGATCGGCAGCTTGCGCGTCGACGACAACCTGGCGTTCCAGGCCCGCCTGGCGGGGCGTTTTGATCCGCAGTGGCAGGCGCAATTGGTCGAGCGCCTGGGCCTGGGGGACTTGCTCAAGCGTTACCCGGAACAACTCTCGGGCGGCCAGCAGCAACGGGTGGCGGTCGGGCGGGCGTTGGCCTCGCGCCCGGGTTTGCTGTTGGCCGACGAGCCCACCGGCAACCTCGACGAAGCCACCAGCGACGAGGTCCTGCAACTGCTGCTGGACCTGCTGCGCGACAGTCCCACCAGCTTGTTGATGGTCACTCACAGCCCACGCATCGCCGCCCGACTGGACCGGCAAGTGGTGCTGCATCATGGACAGGTCATGCCGACGTGAGGGTGTTTTACTGGACCTTGCGTGCCTTGCTCAGCCATTGGCGACGCCATCCGGTGCAGTTCTTCAGCGTGCTCACCGGCCTGTGGCTGGCCACCGCGCTGCTGACCGGGGTGCAGGCCCTCAACAGCCAGGCCCGCGACAGTTACGCGCGCGCCAGCCAATTGATCGGCGGCGAACCCCAGGCCAGCCTCAGTGCGCCGGACGCCGCCAGTTTCCCGCAAACGCTGTTTGCCCAACTGCGTCGTGCCGGGTGGCCGGTGTCGCCGGTGGTGCAGGGGCGGCTGCAACTCAAGGGGCATGAGGACGTGCGCCTGCAGTTGATGGGCATCGAACCACTGTCGTTGCCCGGCAGCGGCGCGGTGTCGGGGCAGCGCCTGAGCCAGGCGCAGATGCTGGCCTTCTTTGAACCGCCGGGGCGTACCTGGATTGCACCGCACACCTTGCAGGCCCTGGGACTGCGCGAGGGCCAGCAACCGCTCACGCTGAATGGGCAGCGCCTGCCGCCATTGCAAGTCCAGGCGGATATGGCGCCCGGCCTGTTGCTCACCGATATCGGGTTTGCCCAGGTGCTGCTGGAGATGCCCGGCCAGCTCTCGCGCCTGCTGGTGGACAAGGCCTTCGCCGCTCGCCATCCCACACCGCCCGCCGGGCTGCAGCTCAAGCAGGGCGAGGAGAATAACCTCGCGCGGCTGACCGAGAGCTTTCACCTGAACCTTGATGCATTGGGTTTCCTGTCGTTTGTGGTGGGGCTGTTTATCGTGCATGCGGCCATCGGCCTGGCCCTGGAGCAACGGCGCGGGTTGTTGCGCACCTTGCGCGCCTGCGGGGTGAGTGCGCGGATGTTGATCCTCGGCCTGGGGGTGGAGCTGGGGGCGTTGTCGCTGTTGGGGGGCGTGCTCGGCGTCGCCAGTGGTTACCTGCTGGCCAGCCTGTTGCTGCCGGATGTGGCCGCCAGCCTGCGTGGCTTGTATGGCGCCGAGGTGCCGGGCCAATTGAGCTTGAGTCCCTGGTGGTGGGCGGCAGGGTTGGGCTTGAGCCTGCTCGGCGCCTTGCTTGCCGGCGCCAGCAGCCTATGGCGCGCGGCGCGTTTGCCGTTGCTGGCGCTGGCCAACGCCCAGGCCTGGCATGAGGCCCATGGGCGCTGGTTGCGGCGCCAGGGCTGGGTCGCGGCTACGGCCTTGCTGATCGCGTTGTTGGCGTTATGGCTGGGCGACAGCCTGGCCGCCGGTTTTGTGTTGATGGCGGCCTTGCTGCTCGGCGCCGCCCTGGGCCTGCCGGTGCTGCTCAATGGCCCGTTGGAGGCGCTGCTGGGGCGCAGCCGTTCGGTACTCGGCCAGTGGTTCCTGGCTGACTGCCGCCAACAATTGCCGGCCCTGAGCCTGGCATTGATGGCGCTGCTGTTGGCCCTGGCCGCGAATATCGGCGCGGGCTCCATGACCTCGGGCTTTCGTCACACGTTCAATAACTGGCTGGAGCAACGCCTTACCGCCGAGCTGTACCTCAACCCGCAAACCCCGGCCCAGGCAGAGCAACTCAGCGCCTGGCTGGCGCAGCAACCGTTGGTGCAAACCGTGTTGCCCACCTGGCAGGTCGCGGTGCAATTGCAGGGTTGGCCAGCGGATCTGTTTGGCGTGGTCGACGACCCGACCTATCGCCAGCACTGGCCGTTGCTGGAAGCGGCGAGGGCGCCGTGGGACCAGTTGCAGCAAGGCGAGACCCTGATGCTCAGCGAACAGCTGGCGCGGCGGCTCGGCGTGAAGCTGGGTGATACGGTGAGCATTCCCACGCCCCAGGGGGTGTGGTCGCCCACAGTAGTGGGGGTGTATGCCGATTACGGCAACCCCAAGGGCCATATGCTGGTCAATTCCCGGCACCTGCTGGCCCACTGGCCGACACTGGCACCGGCGCGTTTCAACCTGCGGGTGCTGCCGCAGGACGTGGCGCCGCTGGTGGCTGAAGTGCAGCGCGCCTTTGCCCTGGAAGACAGCCGTATCGTCGATCAACAGCAACTCAAGGGCTGGTCGAGCCAGGTGTTCGAGCGCACCTTCGCCGCCACCGCCGCGCTCAACAGCCTGACCTTGGGCGTGGCCGGCGTAGCGCTGTTCATCAGCCTGCTGACCCAGAGCCAGAGCCGCCTCGGTCAACTCGCCCCGCTGTGGGCATTGGGGGTGACGCGCAGGCAATTGATGCTGCTGAACCTGGGGCAAACCTGGCTGCTGGCGGTGCTCACGCTGCTGCTGGCATTGCCCTTGGGCCTGTTGCTGGCGTGGTGCCTGGATGCGGTGATCAATGTGCAGGCCTTTGGCTGGCGGCTGCCGTTGCAAGTATTCCCGTGGCAGCTCGCACAATTGCTGGGGCTGGCGATGTTGGCCACGTTGTTGGCGTCGGCCTGGCCCCTATGGCAGCTGTACCGCAGCCGTCCGGCGGATTTGTTGAGGACGTTTGCCCATGAAGATTAGGGCGTTGATGTGTGCGTTATTACTGCTGGCGGCCTGCGACAAAGTCCCCGCGCCCCAGGAAAGCTTCGCCGGCCTGGGCAGTGACGCCGCCGACTTTGCCCAGGTGCTGCCCGGCAAGGTCTTCAGCTTTCCCGAGGACCATGGCTCCCACGATGGCTTTCGGATCGAGTGGTGGTACGTCACCGCCAACCTCAAGGACGCCCAAGGCAATGTGTTCGGCGTGCAATGGACGTTGTTTCGCAACGCCCTCAAGGCCGGGCCGACGCAGGCGGGCTGGCACGACTCGACCGTATGGCTCGGCCACGCCGCCGTCACCTCCGCCACCCGCCACTATGCCGCCGAACGCTTCGCCCGCGGTGGCGTCGGCCAGGCCGGGGCGCAGACTGCGCCGTTCAACGCCTGGATCGACGACTGGAATTTCGCCAGCCAGCCCGGCGCCGCGAGCGCCTTGGCGGACATGCAACTCAAGGCCAGCGGGGCGCAATTTGCCTACGACCTGCGCCTGACATCCAGCCGGCCATTGGTGTTGCAAGGCGACCATGGCTACAGCCGCAAATCCGATCAGGGCCAGGCGTCGTACTACTACAGCCAACCTTTTTTTACCGCCGAGGGCAGTGTCAGCATCGACGGCAAGACGTATCAGGTCAGCGGCCCCGCGTGGCTCGACCGCGAATGGAGCAGCCAACCGCTGACCGCCAGCCAGACCGGCTGGGACTGGTTCTCCCTGCACCTGGACCGTGGCGAGCAGTTGATGCTGTTTCGGGTGCGGCAAACCGACGGCGCGTCCTACCTGACCGGTACCTGGATCGACCGCGAAGGCCACACCCAGACCCTGCACAACGCCGACATCCAACTGGCACCGCTGGACACCACGGCGATCGACGGTCGCCAGATTCCCACACGCTGGTCGCTGAAAATTCCCGGCAAGCAGCTGGATATCAGCACCCAGGCCGTCAACCCCAAGGCCTGGATGAACCTGAGTATTCCGTACTGGGAAGGGCCGGTGCGGTTTGAGGGTGGGGTGGGGTACCTGGAGATGACCGGGTATTAGATGAAGAAATTTCCTACAAAAATACTGGACATGCATACAGTTGTTGGCTAGATTCCATCCCAGGTGACCGGATGTCACCTGACCTTCAGTTTTTAACTATGGATGGATAAAAAATGAAATCGAAAAAAGCCTTTATGCTCGGTGCGGCCATGGCGGCCACCTGCTTTGTCTCGGCCTTTGCCCTCGCTGAACAATACCCTCACCTGGCTGCGCAAGCGGCGCCTCCTGCGGTCAAGCAAGGCTTGAAAAGCGCTGCGAAGGTCAAGGCCAACAAGGCGACGGCTGCCCTCAAGCAGCAATTGCTGGCGGGTGCCCAGCAGAAGAAAACCCTGTTTGCCCCCAAGGCGAAGGCTGACTCGGTGGTGGAAGACAACACTGCGCCGGCCAGGGTGACCAAGCTGCAGAAAACCACGGCGCAGTCGGCGCCTGCCGTACAGGCTGCGCTGGTCCAGGGCTGTGAGCAGACGCTGGACATCAACTCGCTCTACACGATCGATGGCGTGCAAACCGGCGACCTGCTGTGCTACCACTTCAACCTGCCGCAGAAGGCGCGGATCAATGTTCTGCTGGTCAACCAGACCGCAGGCACCGACATGTCGTTGTCGCTGTTCCAGGACGACGGCCAGGGCAATCCGCTGCCCCTGGGCACCTCCAATAACCCCGGCACGGGCGATGAAAGCCTTGGCGGCGTGGTGCCGGCCGGCGATTACTACTGGTTCATGGAGGCCAACGCGGCGGTCCAGGGCTCGAGCTTTCAGTTCGGCGTGGCGGTCGATACCAACCTTGATGCGTTCGAACCCAATGACACCCCGGACACGGCCTTCCAACTGCCGGACACCCTCAACTACATCAACGGCAACGCCGACAGCCTGGATGATGTCGATTACTTCGATTTCACCGCCGTCCGTGGCCAGAGTGTGGGTATTGCGCTGACGGCCGATGCGACCAGTGGCAGCACGCGCAACAAGTGGATCCTCGAGCGTTTCGATGGCGCCCAGTGGGTCACCGTGGGGGCCAACGTCGTGTCGACCTCGATCCCGAGCCCGGGTGTCGGTGGCGTGGTCAAGGTACGTGTGCGGCCGAACCAGCACCCGAACGAGCCGTGGAGCGCGACCGGCAAGTACAACTTGTCGTTCGGTTCCAACCCGCGGGTCAACAGCCCGGATGTGAAGGGCGAGGCGAACGTGTTGCGCATTCCGTATTCGGCTTCCGACGTGGGCTACGGCTACATGACCACCCAAGCCTATCGCGACCTGACCTGGACCATGGGCCTGTCGGACAGCACCGGTGCACCGTTGGTGGGCCTGCACCCGATCGTCTATCTCGACCAGCGGATCGACCCGGCCAACGGCGATATCGTCTACAAGGCGTATTCGGCGGCGACCGACAGTGCGGGCCAAGCGGCGGGCACGATCAACGTGGGCACCTGCTTCGGTGATTTCCAGACCACCTTTGTCGATTACGCCCAGGGCTACAACAACACCTGGCGTACCGACTTCAACTACGGCGTGTGGCGCATGGAAGTACTGGAATACCCGGGTATCGGCGTCGGTGGTGACAACACCGAGTTCGTCAGCTTCGGCCACCTGTGCAAACAGACCTTGCTGAGCAGCACCAAGAGCTGAACATGAGTGACCCGTAGTACCCAGGGCATACAGGCCAGGCGCCTGTATGCCCTGTTTGCGTTATTGCGCCAACGCCAGCTTCAACGGCAAGCGCGCCATGCTCGTATTCTTCAATGAGCCCAGGTACAGCCAGTCGCCATATTCCCGGGCCGTGGTGATGGGCGAGTAATTGCCGGCGCTGCCATCCTGCAAATTGGCGATGACCTTGCCATCGGTATCCAGCCCCAGCACGAAGGCTTTGCGCTCAATGGGCTTGGGCACCACCATCAGCGCACGCACCATCACCTTGCGCAGCAAGGGGTAGCCGGCAAAGCTGTCCAGCAGCGGGTTGCGTGGTGAGTACAGCGCCACCCAGAAACGGTCCTGGCCGTTGAAACTGAGGTTGTCCGGCAGGCCGGGCAGGTTGTCGATAAACAAGTCGTGGTTGCCCGCACGTTCGCCCTTGAGCCAGTAGCGGCTGATGCGATACGCCCCGGTTTCATTGACCAGCAGGTAATTTTCATCGGGGCCGAGGGCCACGCCGTTGGCGAATTGCAGTTGGTCCAGCAACACCTCGGTGGTGCCGTTGCGAAAGTCATAGCGCAGCAGGCGACCATCGCCGCCATGCTCGATCACCGCCTCGCCATCCTGGCCATAACCCCAGCGGCTCGAAGCATCGCTGAAGTAGGCATAGCGCCCGCCGGCATCGATGGTTACGTCATTGGTAAAGCCAAAGGGGACGCCATTGGCGCTGGCGCTCAGGACGGTCAGTTGGCGCTGGGGATCCAGCGCGAGCAAGCCCCTGATCCCGTCGGCAATGATCAAGCGCCCGTCCGGGTGCAGTGCCATGCCCAGCGGCCGCCCACCGGTGTTGGCCAGTACTTCCAGGGTGGGGCTGTCGGGCGACGTGCGGATGATGCGGCCGTCATGCAGCCCGCTGATCAGAAGCCCCTGGGCATCGAGCAGCAAGGCCTCGGGGCCGGCGATGCCCTGGGCGCCGATTTTCTGCACAGCCTTGAGGCGCTGGTTGTCGGCATAGGCACCTTCCTTCATCGATGGCGCCTTGGGCGGAGCCCAGTTCACCGGTTGCACTTTGGTCGGCATCAACAGCAGGAAAGCGATCACCGCCAGCAGCAGCACAAACAGCAGATGACGCATTTTCTTTCGACGGGTACTCATGACGATTCCTGGTTGTCGTTGGGGTTCGGTTCCCAGTACAGGGTGCCGAACAGGTAATCCATCAGCGGGAGGACGATATTGAAATTGCGCCCCTGCATCAGCTCGCGGCGGTGATGCAGGGCGTGCAGTCGATGCATCTGGCGAATCCACGGCAGGCGCGCCAGCGGGTGGTCGGCGGGCAAGTGCTCGCAGGCGTGGAACACTTCGTAGAGCAGGTAACCGAGGATCATGCTCCCGGCGAACAGCCCGGCGACATTGGCGTTCAGGTGCTGGAGCAACCACCAGGCGGGGAGGGTGATGACCAGGCTGTGCAGCACGATCAGCCACGCCGGAAAGAGAATGACGCGCCAGTCTCGCGGGCTGTCGTAGGTCATGTGGCCGGGGGTAAAGAAGCTGTGGTGATCACCGGTGTGGCGCGCATAGAACAGGCGGGCCAAGGCGTGTTTGTGATGGCCGAGGTGGCGATGCACCAGGTAGATACAGAGGTTGAAGAACACCAGGGTCAGCGGCACGGTCAGCCACTCGAACGGCGTCACTCGGTGGGTGGAGGCCCCGGCCAGGCCGATGCAGCACACGCCATAGCCGAGCACAAAGCCGGCGTGCAGCCAGGGGTTGTAATGGGGGCTGACCTCGGCGCGGTAGCGGCTGCGAAACGTCTCGGTGGGGTGGACCATGGCGGGCTGCTCAGGTTTTTTTGTTGGAGACTGAGCTTAGTTGGTACACGGGAATCTGCGAGTTTTGCGCGCTGCGCCGGTGAAGGGATTCAGATCAACGGGTCCCAGCGCTGCGACCAGTCACTCTCGGCCTTGACCACTTCACGCAGCAGCCCCAGGGCCTGTTGCAACACCGCCGAATCCCGTGCCCGCGAGTACACCAGGAACGTCGGGAAGCTGAACTCCGGGGCCTTGGGCACGCGCTGCATCACGCCGCTGTCCAGGTAGCTCTGTACCACCCGCGTGCGGAAATAGCCGGCGCCGCCGTTCTCGAGGATGTACTGCAATGCCAGCGGCCCGAGGTTGAAACTCACCGCCGCGCGAGCCCTGTCGGGCAGGGCCGCGTCGTGCTGCTGGCGGAAACCCGGGCCCCAATCGATGTAGACGTACGGGGCCGGTTTGCTCGTCAATTGCACCAGGATCAGTTTTTCTTCCAGCACCTGCTCCACCTGCAACCCCGGCCAGTACTGCGGCTGGAACACCAGCGCCGCATCGAGTACGCCGAGCTCCAGCTGCCGCAGCAGGTATTCACCTTCACGCACTTCGGTGCGCAGGGCATGCCCGGGGATCTGTTCGCGCAGGGCCCGGGCCCAACCGAGCATCAGCGGGTTGCACAGGCTGACTTCACCGCCGATATGCAGCACATTGCGATAGCCATCGGGCAACGGCAGGTCGCGCCGCGCGGCTTCCCAGGTTTGCAGCAACTGGTTGGCGTACACCACAAACGCCTCGCCGTCGGCGGTCAGGCGTGCACCGGCGCGGTTGCGCACGAACAGCGTACTGCCCAGTTGGCTTTCCAGGTTTTTAACGCGGGCGGTGATGGCGGTCTGGGTGACGTGCAGTTTCTCGGCGGCGGCGGCCAGGCTGCCGCAGCGGGTGATTTCCAGGAAAGTGCGTGCCAGTTCGATGTCCATGAAGCCCCCGGGGATGAATGGGGGACATTGTAGAGGCAGGGGATTGGAATGCGGTCAGAAAATGTGGGAGGGGGCTTGCCCCCGAAGACGGCCTCTGGGACGACCAGGGTGTTCAAAAGGGATAGATTTATTTGGATTTGGCCAAGCGGTACTTGGGCATGAACTTCACGGCAGTATCGGCAGGCAGTAGCGCCCACCGGAAATAGTGCATGGAGCCTCGATAGATATTGTTGTTCATGTCGCCCAAGGTCAAACCGTCCTTGGGTTCTGCCCACAAATCCTGATCCACCACGAAGTAGCTCTGGCCAGCCTTGACGGACAAGTCAAACTGGCGCGTGGCTTCGTCCGTGAGGATTGAGGTTTTGTTGGAGCTGACGCGGTGCACGCCGGCTGGCAAGTCCACCTTGAAGTAGCCGCCGGTAGGCAGCCCCCCAAGGCTCTGGCCATCGACGTGGACTTCGGTGATGAATTGCGGGCTCATGAGGCGATACTCGCGCACGAAGTAAACGGTGGCCTTGTCGCTGGCTGTCTGGGCTGGCGTTGTGAAGTAAGGCTGACCCAGCAGTGGGTCGGTATGCGCGCAGCCTTGCAAGCAGGCAAGCGCCAAGAAAAGACCTGTCCATGTGAGTATTCTTGGCATTGCGTAAAACTCCTGAAAACGTTGAGGGCGCGAGAATAGCACTGAGTCAGGCGTCAACGCATTCCGCAGGCACAGTGGCTATTTGTCAGACCGGGGCCTGCAAGTGTCGGGTTGGAAATGCTCGCGCATACACCTGGCATACCCTCAATACCTGCTCATCGGCAAACCGCGCCGCCACCACATGCAACCCCACCGGCAAGCCATTCGCCGCCAAGCCGCACGGCACCGACGCCGCCGGCTGCTGGGTGAGGTTGAAGGGGTAGGTGAACGGTGTCCACTCGGTCCATTCCTGCATCCCGGAACCGGGCGGTACGTTGTGCCCGGCCTCGAACGCGGTGATCGGCATCATCGGCGAGACCAGCACGTCGTAATGCTCGTGGAACGCCGCCATACGGGCCACCAGCGCGGCGCGGGCTTCGAGGGCTGCGTTGAAGTCATCCAGGCTCAGTTGCTCGCCACGCTGGGCAATGCGCAGCAGCCCAGGGTCCAGCAGTTGTTTCTGTGCGTCGCTCATGGACCCGGTCAGGCGTGCCGCGCCCGCCGCCCACAAGGTGCTGAACACCTCCAGCGGGTCGCTGAAGCCAGGGTCGATCTGCTCGACATGGGCACCCAACTGCACCAGGCCCTCGACCGCCCGGGCGACCACCCTGGCCACCTGCGGGTCGACATCCACGTAGCCAAACGTGGGGCTGTAGGCCACGCGCAGGCCGTTCAAATCCGTGTGCGGCGTGAGCCATGGCGTGGTCCTCGGCGCGCCGATCAGGCCATCCCGCGTATCCTGCTGTGCCACGGCCTGCAGCATCAGCACGCTGTCTTCCACGGTACGGGTCATCGGCCCCAGGTGCGACAGGATGGTCATTGAACTGGCCGGCCATTGCGGTACATAGCCGAACGTCGGCTTGATGCCGAAGGTGCCGGTAAACGCGCAGGGGATGCGGATCGAGCCGCCGGCATCGCTGCCCTGGTGCAGCACGCCCAGGTTCAATGCAGCTGCCGCGCCCGCGCCGCCAGACGAGCCGCCCGCCGTGGTGCGGGTGTCCCACGGGTTGCGCGTGATGCCGTACAGCGGGTTATCGGTGACGCCTTTCCAGCCGAATTCCGGGGTGGTGGTCTTACCCAGCAGCACCGCGCCGGCCTTGCGCATAAAGGCCGGGAAGGGCGCGTCGACGTCCCACGGACCCTCGGCCGACGAGGTGCGCGAGCCCTTGCGGGTGGGCATGCCGAGCGTCAGTGTGAGGTCCTTGATCGAGGCGGGCACGCCATCCAGGGCACCGCAGGGTTCACCCTTCAACCAGCGTTGCTCCGACGCCCGCGCGGCGCGCAGCGCGCCCTCGGGGTCCACATGGCAGTAGGCGTTGACCACCGGGTTGTGGCGTTCGATGCGCAGCAATGCGTCCTCGGTGACGTCCACCGGCGACAGGGTCTTGTCGCGAAAATGCGCCAGCAGTTGTACCGCCGTCAGTTCACCTAGGTCACTCATGGCTGTTCCCCCTGTGCCGCGTTGACCATGGCGCGCAGCAACACGGCGCACCCGGCCGCAAGGTCATCCGGCGCGGCGTTTTCGATTTCGTTATGGCTGATGCCGCCTTCGCACGGCACAAAGATCATCCCGGCCGGGCCCAGCTCGGCGACGAAAATCGCGTCATGCCCGGCGCCGCTGACGATGTCCATATGGCTCAGGCCCAAGGCACCCGCCGCATCGCGCACGGCGTTGACGCAGGCCGGGTGGAAGTCCAGGGGCGGGAAGTCGGCGGTGGGCGTCAGTTCGAAGGTCAACCCGTGCCGGGCTGCTGTGGCTTCGATCACGCCACGTATTTCATCGACCATGGCCTGCAGCTTGTCGGCATGCAGGTGGCGCAGGTCGAGGGTCATGTGCACCTGGCCGGGAATCACATTGCGCGACCCCGGATGCAGGCTCAGGCAGCCGACCGTGCCGCAGGCGTGAGGTTGTTGCTGGTGGGCGATACGGTTGACCGCGCTGACCACCTCGGCGGCGCCCACCAGGGCGTCCTTGCGCAGGTGCATCGGCGTCGGGCCGGCGTGGGCTTCGACGCCGGTGAGGGTCAGGTCGAACCACTTCTGGCCCAGGCAGCCCATGACCACGCCGATGGTGGTGGCCTGGTCTTCCAGCACCGGGCCTTGCTCGATATGCGCTTCGAAATACGCGCCGACCGGGTGGCCTAACACCGCGCGCGAACCGGCATAGCCGATGCGCTGCAACTCGGCGCCCACCGACAGGCCTTGCTCGTCCTGCTTGTCGAGGGTGTCCTGCAGGTCGAACTTACCGGCAAATACCCCGGAGCCCATCATGCACGGAGGAAAGCGCGAGCCTTCTTCATTGGTCCATACCACCACTTCGATCGGCGCCTGGGTCTCGATCTTCAAGTCATTGAGGGTGCGGATCACTTCCAGCCCGGCCATCACCCCGTAGCAGCCGTCGAACTTGCCGCCGGTGGGTTGGGTGTCGATATGGCTGCCGGTCATCACCGGCGGCAGGGCCGGATTACGCCCAGGGCGGCGGGCGAAGATATTACCGATGGCGTCGACACTGACGCTGCACCCGGCGGCTTCGCACCACTGTACAAACAGGTCACGGGCCTGGCGGTCCAGGTCGGTGAGGGCCAGGCGGCACACGCCGCCCTTGACCGTGGCGCCCAGTTGCGCCAGGTCCATCAGCGATTGCCACAGGCGGTCGCGGTTGATCAGCGGGGCGTTGCCCTGGAGTGGTTGCGCAAAACTGTTCATCTGCATTCTCCCGTCAGGCGCTCAGCGCCAGGTAGCGGTTCTTGATGGTCGGGTCGGCGCGGAAGGCGGCGGCGCTGCCCTCGTAGACCACGCGGCCCTGTTCGAGGACGTAATGGCGGTCGGCGAGCTTGTCGCAGACCATCAGGTTCTGTTCCACCAGCAGCACCGGCAGGCCGTCGTCCTTGACTTTGCGCAGGATCTTCACCAGTTCGTCGACGATCACCGGGGCGAGGCCTTCGGTGGGTTCGTCGAGGATCAGCAACTTGGGGTCGTTGAGCAGGGCGCGGGCGATGGCGAGCATCTGTTGCTCGCCGCCGGAGAGTGCATGGCCGGCGTTCCTGCGCCGCTCCTTGAGGCGCGGGAACATGCCGTACACGTCTTCGAGCTGCCAGCGGCTGGTCTTGCGCACGGCGATGCGCAGGTTTTCCTCGACGGTCAGCAGGCGGAAGATCCCGCGATTTTCCGGCACCAGCGCCAGGCCCTGGCGCGCGATTTCAAAGATTTTCTGCCCCACCAGCGCCTGGCCGTTGAAGTGGATCTGGCCCTGGCGCGGGCAGATGATGCCGAGGATGCTGCGCAGGGTGGTGGTCTTGCCCGCGCCATTGCGCCCGAGCAGGGTCACCAGTTCGCCGGGGTTGACCCTCAGCGACACGCCTTCGAGCACGTGGCTCTTGTCATAGTAGGAATGGATATTCTCGACGATCAGCATCAGGCAGCCTCCCCAAGATAAGCACTGCGCACGCGTTCATCGGCACGCACGAACTCCGGCGTGCCTTCCACCAGGATCTGCCCGTGGCTCATCACCGTGATGCGCTGGCTGATGGACATGACGATGCTCATGTTGTGTTCGATCAACAGCACCGTGTGGTCGCGGCCGAGGTCGCTGATCAACTGGGTCATGATCGGGATGTCATCGATGCCCATGCCCGAGGTGGGCTCGTCGAGCATCAACAGTTTGGGCTTGGAGCAGATCGACATGCCCACCTCCAGCACCCGTTGCTGGCCGTGGGACAACTCGCCGGCCAGGGTCTCGGCGCGGGCGCTGAGTTGCAGGCGTTCGAGCACCTGGTCGGCCATCTCCAGGTGTTCGCGCTTGCTGTCCACGCGGCGCCAGAAGTTCAATGCACGTGCACCGTCGCGGCCCTGGGCGGCGAGTCGCAGGTTTTCGCGCACGCTGAGGTTCTGGAACAGGCTGGTGAGCTGGAACGAGCGCGCCATGCCCAGGCCGACGCGGCCGTGGGCCGGCTTGCGCATCAGGTTCCTGCCGTCGAAATGAATCGCTCCGGCCGTGGCCTGGCGTTCACCGGTCAGGCAGTGGAACAGGCTGGTCTTGCCCGCGCCGTTGGGGCCGATGATGGTGTGGATGGTGCCGGCTTCGACCTTGAGGTTCACGCCATTCACTGCACGGAACGCGCCATAGGCCAGTTCCAGGTCCTGGGTTTCCAACAGGATGCTCATAGCCCTTCCTCCTTGGCGACGACGGCAGCCTTGCGACGGCCGCGCACGCGCTCGAACAACGCGGCCAGGCCGCCCCACAAACCGCCGCGCATGAAGATCACCACCAGGATCAGGATCACCCCCAGCAGCATCAGCCAACGGGGCCACAGGTCGGAGAGAAAATCCCCCAGCAGCACGATGGACCCGGCGCCCAGCAACGAACCGAACAGCGAGCCGGTGCCGCCGATAATGGTCATGATCAGGATGTTCTCGGACATCGCCAGGTCGATATTCGACAGCGGCACAAAGTGCAGCAGCATGGCGTACAGCGCCCCGGCAATCCCGGTGACTGCGCCGGACAGCACGAACACCAGGATCTTGAAATGCCGCGTGTCGTAGCCGATGGCCGAGGCGCGGGTTTCGTTTTCGCGGATCGCCATCAGCGTGCTGCCGAACGGCGAGGCGATCACCCGGCGTGCGCCGATAAAGATCAACAGGAACAGCACCGCGACAAAGCCATAGAACGCACGGGCGTCGGCCAGGGACAGCAGCACGGTATCGCCGATGCGGATTTCCGGGCGTGGCACGCTGAGCAGGCCGTTGTCGCCACCGGTCCAGTCGCTGAGGGTGTAGGCGACAAAGTACGCCATCTGGCTGAAGGCCAACGTAAGCATCACGAAGTAGATGCCGGTGCGCCGGATTGCCAGGGCACCCACCAGCAAGGCCAGGAAACCACCGGCGATGGCGGCGCCCAGCAGCGCGGTGAACAGGCCCAGTTGCAGGTGGATCATCAGCAGCGCCGCGCAGTAGGCACCGGCACCAAAGAAGATGCCTTGGCCGAATGACAGCAGACCGGTGTAGCCAAGCAACAGGTTGCAGGCCAGGGCCGCCATGGCAAAGATCAGGATCTCGCTGGCCAGGGTCGCCGAGGGCAATAGCACGGGCAGGCCGATCAGCACCGCCACGACCCACAGCAACATGGCGCGCGATTGGGTTTTGGCAAACGGCAGGGGATTTTTCTCGCTCATGTCAGGCTCTCCCAAACAGGCCGTAAGGCCGCACCAGAATCACCACGGCCATGGCGCCGTAGATCATCAGGCTCGCGCCTTGGGGCCAGAGTGTGGTCATCAGGCTTTGCACCACGCCGACCAGCAAACCGCCGACCAACGCACCGCTGAACGAGCCCATGCCGCCGATCACCACCACCACGAAGGCGATGCCGAGAATCTCCGGGCCAACGAACGGCTGCGCACCGCGCAACGGCGCGAACAGCACCCCGGCCATGCCGGCCAGGGCCACGCCGAGGGCGAAGGTCATGGAGAACAGGCGGAAGATATTCGTGCCGAGCAGCGACACGGTCTCGGTGCTTTCACTGCCGGCGCGCACCAGGGCGCCGAAGCGCGTGCGCTCCAGCAGCAGCCACAGGCCCAGGCCCACCAGCCCGGAAAACACGATGAGGAACAGGCGGTAGTAGGGGTAGACGAAATCACCCACCACCAGCACGCCGCGCAGCAGTTCCGGCACGGCGACGCTTTTGCCCACCGGGCCCCAGATCATCACGCTGGCTTCCTGGATGATCAGCGCGATGCCCAGGGTGACCAGGATCTGGAACATGTGCGGCAAGTGATAGATCCGCTGGATCAACAGCCGCTCGATCACCCAGGCCAATACGGCCACCACCAGCGGCGCAATCAGCAGCGCCAGCCAGAAGTTGCCGGTGAGGCTCACGGCGGTGTAGCAGATGTAGGCGCCCAGCAGGAAGAACGCGCCGTGGGCGAAGTTGACGAAGTTGAGCAGGCCGAAAATGATCGTCAGCCCGACCGCGATCAGGAAGTAGATCATTCCCAATCCAAGGCCGTTGAGTATCTGGAACAGGTAAAGATTAAGCATGCAGAAACCCTCGAACAGGTGGCCGCCGGGGCGGCCCTGCCGTGTACAACGGTGGTGTTTTAGCGGATCAGGCGAGCGTGCAGCCCGTGGCTTCCACCGGCGGGAATGACTGGCCGGCGCTGAGCACCTTGGCCAGGTCATCCTTGTCGGCCATCTCGCCGGCGGCCTTGCCGACCAGCAGGTAGTAGTCCTTGATCACCTGGTGGTCGCCGGCGCGGATCGACTCCTTGCCGGTGGGGCCTTCGAAACTCAGGCCCTGCATGGCCTTGGCCACGGTCGGCCCGTCGAAGCTGCCGGTGGCGATGATGGTGTCGAGCATGACTTTGGTGCTGATGTAGTCGGCGGCCAGCGGGTAGGTGGGGTTGATGCCGTACTTGGCCTGGGTCAGCTTGACCAGCTCGCGGTTGAGCGGGGTGTCGACCTGATGCCAGTACTGCGCGCCGAGGTACACGCCGTCGAGGATATCGCTGCCCAGTTCCTGGAACTGGTCGAGGCCGGCGGACCACACCAGCAGCACTTTCATGCGTTCCTTGATGCCGAAGTTCACCGCCTGGCGCAGGGTGTTGGACGACTGGCTGCCAAAGTTGAGCAACACCAGCACATCCGGCTTGGTGGAAATGGCATTGGTCAGGTAGCCGGAGAATTCCTGCTCCTGCAGCGAGTGGTAGCTGTTGCCGACATGCTCCAGGCCATGTTCCTTGAGCACGTTTCTGGCGCCTTCGAGCAGCGCTTCGCCGAACACATATTGCGGCGTGATGGTGTACCAGCGCTTGGCATCCGGCAGCAGCTTGATCAGCGGCACCATGGTTTCGCGGATCGCGCCGTAGGTGGGCACCGACCAGCGAAACGTGGCGTGGTTGCAGTCTTTGCCGGTGACTTCATCGGCACCCACCGGGGTCATGAATACACCGCCAACCTTGTCGACTTCCTTGGCCACCGCGAGTGCCGACGACGACAGCGTACAGCCCTGGAAGAACCGCGCGCCGTCCTGCTGGATCGCCTCCTGCACCTTGCGCACGGCCTTGCCGGCGTTGCCCTCGGTGTCGATGACCTTGTAGTTCAAGGGGCGGCCCAGCAGCTCGGTGTGTTGTGCCACCGCCAGGCGCGAACCCATGTCGGCAAACTTGCCATAGCTGGCAAAGGCGCCGGACATGGACTTGAGGCCGTAAAAGGTAAAGGGCTCGGCGGCGAATGCGGACCGTACGCTCAGCGGAAGACTGAGGGCGGCGGCCGCGGTAAGACTGGCTTTCAATAACGTACGACGCTGCATGGGGTGACTCCCTGGTTTAGTTATTGGCAGGAGTAGCAAGGGCGATACGGTGGAGCAGGGCCTGTGGGCAGGCCTGTTATTGGGGTAACGCAGTGAATGCAGTCAACTGTGGGCGGGGTGTTTTCAGTGGTTGTGGTCGAACTCCAGTAGAAAGTGCGGGCTGACCTGGCCTTCCAGCGCGGTCATATGGTGTTCGGCGTCGCACATATGTTCATGCATCAGGCTGCGTACCGCGCCTTCATCCCCGGCGCGAAAGGCGTTCAGCAGTTGCTTGTGATAGTCGAGGTTGGCCGCGTCGAACTGCTTGCGCTTGGGCTTGTAGGCTTTTTTCAGTACCACCAGGTCGCGCAGCAGGTCGTTGAGAAATTGCGCCATAAAGCTCAGCAACGGGTTGGGGCAGGCCTTGGCCAGCAGGTTGTGGAACTCCAGTTCCGCCAGGCGTTGCTCGCGCTGGCCGGCTTCGCTGTCTTCGGGGGCGCTGCAGAAATCCACGTTGTCCTGCAATGCCCGGTAGTCGTCCTCACTCAGGCGCCCGAGCACCGACACCGCCAGTTCCACTTCGATGACCTTGCGCAACTGGTACACCTGCTCGCCGTCCAGGTGCTGGAAGTGCAGGTAGTTACGCAGCGCGCGGCTGGCGGGCTCCGTGCCGGCCTGGTTCAGGTAGGCACCGCCGCTGGGGCCGGTGCGCGTACTCACCAGCCCCTCGACCTCCAGGGCCTTGAGCGCTTCACGGGCCGAGCCCTTGGAGCACTGGAAGCTCTCCATCAGCTCACGCTCGGTGGGCAGGCGGTCGCCGGGCTTCAAGGCATCGGTGACGATGGAGCGCTTGACCGACTCGACAATCACGTCGGACAGCTTCTGGCGTTTGCGGCGTAGCGGGCGAGTCAGCATGGGTTCGATTTATCGTATTAATGCGGATAAATAGCACTTAATAACGATTGCGACGGAGCGTCAACGCAGGGTGTCGTTTTCGGCGGCAACAGGTCGTAAACGACGCGCTACTGCCTGCCTGCCACGTCAAGGCAGCGAGTCGACGGTGGCGGCTGTTTGCCATAGGCGAGGAAGTCACCCACCCATCGGTTGATACAGCCGCCGGCGTCCGGTTTGGCGGGCTCCTTGAGGCGCAGTTGTTCGACCCCAAGCCTACCCGCCATGGTGTGTTCGGCGTTGACCAGCACCATGCGTGCGACGCGCTCGGGAAACACTGCGGCATAGCGGCTGCCCAGGCGCGTGGCGAGGGTGTCCCCCAGGTAATGCAGTTGGGCGTCGCCCAACTGGGCGCGTACGTACTCCATATCCCGTACGGCCTGTTCGACGCCATGCTCCTGAGTGAGGTCGCGGGGGCTGAGTTCGATCATGTCGTAGCGGTTGAGCAGCGTGCGATAGGCTTGTGTGGAATACGTGTCCCAGCGGCTGGCGAGGTGAATGGCGAAGGTGCTTCCGTAGTTTTTTTGCGCGGTGTCGCCGGCCTGGGTGAAGACCACGCCTTTGCGGTTCAGGGGATCGCGGGCGCCGACACGGGTCAGGTAGAGGCGCTGGTGGCCTTGCCAGGGGGCGGCATGGTTGCGCGGGACGGTGACGATGCCGCACTGGGTGCGCGACAGCACCTCGGGGTCAAGCCGTTCGGTGGTGGGGAGGGGGCAATCGAGCAGCCAATCAATGGCGGTGGGTTTGATCAGTGGCTCTGCCTGGCCAAGGTTTGCCATCAACCAGAGACAGCCGCACGCGAGGTATTTTGCAACATTCATCAGTGTTCCCTGGCAGCCGTGTGATAGCGGCATTTTTTACCAAGGAACCTGAGTCGAAGAATGTAGGGGCGGTAGACGACTTATGTACGAAACTGGAGTTTCGTTTATCAGATGCTGGTTTTCCAACCGCCGCCCAATGCCTTGTACAGCGCAATGCTGGCCTGCAGGCGTGACAGTCGCAATTGCACGTTCAAGTCCTGGGCGGCATACAGGGTGCGCTGGGTTTCCAGTACCGTCAGCAAGTCCTCGGCACCCGCCTGGTAGCGGCTTTCGGCGATCCGGAAGGCGGTTTGGGCCTGTTGCAGTTCTTCCGTTTGCCAGTGGCGCTGCTGGTCCAGGCGCGTGATGCTGCTGAGGGCTTTTTCCACATCGGCAAAACCGTTGATGATCGCGCCGCGGTAGGTTTGCAACAGCTCATCCTGGCGCGCGCGGGCCTTGTCGCGCTCGGCGCTTAAACGACCGTTGTTGAAGATCGGCCCGACCAGGCCGGCCGTCAGCGTGTAGTAGGGGCTGCGCAGGACGTCCACGGCCTTGTAGGCATCGGAGCCGAGTGTGGCGCCGAGGGTCAGGGCCGGCAGCATGGCGGCGCGGGCCACGGTGACGTCCGCCTGGGCCGCCGCCAGTTCGGCCTCGGCCTTGGCAATGTCCGGCCGGCGGCTGAGCAACTGGCTGGGCAGGCCGGCGCCGATGGCTGGCCAGGTCAGGTCCTGGAAGGGTTCGGTGCCCAGCTCCAGGGCCTGGACCGGTTGGCCGAGGAGGGCGGCAAGGGTGATCTGGGATTCTTCGGCCAGTTGTTGAATCAACGGCAGCTGGCGTTGCTGGCTGGCCACCAGGCTTTTCTGCTGGGCCAGTTCCAGGGCCGTGGCGGAGCCTGCGTCGTAACGGGTCTGCACCAGCTCGAGGACGTTACGCGCATTGGCCAGGTTCAACTCGGCGATCTGCTGGCGCTCGCGCGCCGCGAGGGTTTGCGCGTAGCGGTCGGCGACGTTGCTGAGCAAGGTCAGCTCCACGGTCGCCTGGTCGAACTCGCTGGCGCGCAGGCTGTGCAGGGCACTGTCACGGGCAGCGGCGCGGCCACCCCAGAAATCCACTTCGTAGCTGGCGGTGAAGTTGGCGCCGAAATTATCGACGGCGTCATCGCTTTGTGAGGCGTCAAGGTCCGGCCCGCCCGCGCCGTGCAACAACTTCTGGTGGCTGGCGGCAAGGTTGAACTTCACCTCGGGCAACAGTGGCGCCCCGGCAATCACCGCCGTGGCCTGGGCCTGGCGCACGCGGGCCATGGCGGCGGCCACGTCGAAGCTGTCACGCCGGGCCTGGTCGACCAGGCGGTTCAACTGCGGGCTGCCGAACTGCGTCCACCAGCGCTGGTTGGTGGCCCGGGCGGCGTCGCGTTCGGCAAACTGCCAGGCAGCCGGCGGCGCAATAGCGCTGTCCACGGCGTGCGGGTCACCGGCGCAGGCCGTGAGCAGCAGACACAGGCCAAGTGCGGGCAGGTATGGGGGAATGGATCGTTTACTCACTGGTCAACGCCTTAACCGGATCGAGCCGGGCAGCTTTACGGGCCGGCATGAAGCCGAATACGACGCCGGTGACCAGTGCGCAACCGAATGCGCCAAGCACCGCCACCAGGGAAAACTGCACCGCCACCTTGGCCAGCACCAGCACGCCACCCACCAGCAGGGCCAGGGCAATGCCGCACAGGCCGCCGACCACCGACAGCATCACCGCCTCGGTCAGGAACTGGCGCAGGATGTCGCGCTGGCGCGCGCCGGTGGCCATGCGAATGCCGATCTCGCGGGTGCGTTCGCGCACGGTCATCAGCATGATGTTCATCACGCCAATGCCGCCCACCAGCAGGGAAATCGCGGCAATCGAACCGAGCATCAACGACAGGGTGTTCTGGGTGCGCGCCTCGGCCTGGATCATCGCCGCGTTGTTGGTCAACTCGTAGTCGCGCTTGCCGTTGTGCAGCTTTTGCATCAACTGATCGATGGCCACTTCGGCCTCGTGGACCTTGCGCGCATCGGCGGCGGCAATCACCACGTATTCGGGGTTGTAGCTGCCGAACAGGCGCACGCTGGCGGCGGAGTAGGGGATGGCGATACGGTCATCACTGTCTTTGTTGCCGGAGCTGGCGCCTTTCTCCGCCAGCACGCCGATCACCTGGAATGGTACGTTTTCGATCAGGATGTATTGCCCGATGGGGTCGACCTCTCCCTTGAACAGCTTTTCCCGCACGCGATGACCGATCACGGCCACGGTGGCAGCCGCACGCTCGTCGGCCGGCGTGAAGTAACTGCCCTCGACCACCGGCCAATTGAAAATGTCCGGGAAATTGGTGTCATTGCCGCCCACATAGGCCATGTAGTCGACGTTGCCATAGCGCACGCCGGCTTCGGTGCCGTTGACCGGCATGATGCGCTTGATCTGGGGCAGCGCCGCCAGCGCCGCGACGTCGTTGAGGGTAACGATACCCAGCGGCGTGCGCGGGTTGGGCGATGAGCCGCTGAGGTAGAGGATGTTGGAGCCGAACGCGCCCATCTGCGCCATGACCTGGCGTTTGCTGCCTTCGCCCACGGCCAGCATCACCACCACCGAGGCCACGCCGATGATGATCCCCAGCAGGGTCAGCGCGGTGCGAAAACGGTTGATCCACATCACCCGCCAGGCGGCCTGGACCGCGTCCAGCAATTCGGCTTTCCACGCGCCATTGTGTTCGGCGCCGTCGGCCAGGCGCTGGCGCAGGTCCACGGCTTGCAGCGCGCCGCGGGTGGCGGGTGGGGGCGCGGCGTTGTCATCGGCCGAGTCACTGATGATCAGGCCATCGCGAATCTCGATGATGCGGTTGGCCCGCGCCGCCACTTCGCGGTCGTGGGTGATCAGGATCACCACATGGCCCTGGCTGGCCAGTTCGTCCAGCAGGCTCATCACCTCGGCACCGCTGTGGCTGTCGAGGGCACCGGTGGGTTCATCGGCAAGGATGATGTGCCCGCCGTTCATCAGCGCCCGAGCGATCGAGACACGCTGTTGCTGGCCGCCGGACAGCTGGTGCGGACGGTTGCCGGTGCGCTCGGCCAGGCCGAGGCGCGTGAGCAGGGCGTGGGCGCGGGCATGGCGTTCGGCGGCGCTGATGCCGGCGTAGATCGCCGGCATCTCGACGTTCTCCTGGGCCGAGCCCGAGGGGATCAAATGGTAGCCCTGGAACACGAAGCCAAAGGCCTCGCGGCGCAGCCAGGCCAATTCGTCGCTGTCCAGGTGGGCGACGTTTTCCCCCGCGAACAGGTACTCGCCCAGGCTTGGGCGGTCGAGGCAACCGAGGATATTCATCAACGTGGACTTGCCGGAACCGGAAGCCCCGACGATGGCGACGAATTCCCCGGCATGGATCGACAGGTCGATGCCGCGCAACACGTCGACCTGCGGGCTGTCGCCACCGCCGTAGGATTTGCGGATGTTCTTGAGTTCGATCAGGGGCGTGGTCACCTCAACCCCCGTTGCCGTCGGCCGGGCCGATCAGCAGGTGATCGCCTTCGTGCAGGCCGTCGAGCACTTCGACCCGCAGGCGATCGCTGATACCCAGGCGGACTTCACGTTCTTCGATGCGGCCGTTGGTGGCGACCACGCGGGCGATCTGCTTGTCGGCACTGGAGGTGCCCAGCAGTGCGGCCACCGGTGCGGTGAGGACATCCTTGACCTGGCTGGCGACGAAAAATACCTGGGCGGTCATTTCGGCCATCAACGCGTTGTCGCTGTTGTCCACGTCCAGCAGCACGGTGTACAGCACCACGCGCCCGCTGCCGCTCTTGCTGGAACTGTTGGGGCTACCGCTGCCCTGGGTTTCATTCAGCGGCTTGGGCGGGATCGGCAGGATCTGCCGCACGGTACTGGTCCAGCGCCGGCTGCCGCCGCTGAGGGTGGTGAAGTAGGCGGTCATGCCCGGTTTGACGTGGCCGATGTCGGCTTCCGAGACTTCCGCCCACACGGTCATCGGCGACAACTTGGCGATCCGCAGGATCAGCGGCGTCTGCTGCTGGGCATTGAGGGTCTGGCCGACCCGCGCGTCCACCGCGACCACGGTGCCGGTCATCGGTGCGTAGATGCGCGTATAGCCCAGTTCCGCTTCATCGCTGCGCAGGCTGGCCTGGGCCTGGAGAATCTGCGCCTGGAACATGTCCATCCGGGCCTGGGTGGCGCTCAGTTCGGCCTTGGCGGTTTGCACGTCTTCCTCGCGGGTGGCGTTGCCGGCGGCCAGGCGCTGCTGGCGCTGGTACTTCTGGCGGGCGAGGGCGTGCTGGGCCTTTTGCTCCTGCAACTGGGCCTTGAGGTTTTCGATGGCGTAGCGGCTGGCGTCGAGCTTGGCTTTTTGCGTCGAGGGGTCGATCTCCACCAGCAATTGGCCTTCCTGCACCCGGTCGCCGGCTTCAACGTGGATCTTGCGAATCTGCCCGGACGCCTGGGCGCCCACGTCGACATACCGGCGCGGTTGCAGGGTGCCCAGGGCCGTGACGCTGTTTTCAATAGTGCCGCGGGTGACGGTGACGGTGGTCAGGTTGTCACGCCCCGGCGGCAACACCTGCCAGGCGGCCACGGCGATGATGGGAATCAGGCACGCGATAGCGAGCAAGGCGCGTCGGGCAGGTCGAGGGCGTTTCATGCTTAGGTTCCAGCCGGGAAAGTTCGGAGCGCAGTTGCGCAGAGCTGACAGTTAAACGAGAGAATTGCCCGAGGATTTAGGCTGTTACATAAGTGGTTACAGGTCTTGTGGAGAAAAAAAACGGCCTGTAGGTGCAAGTCTTGTTTAAAAGTAGATGAGAATTACTATAAATTGCACCTACCCAAACTGCCATTACTGAATACGCCGTCTTTTTTCGCACTCAAGGATCTGATGCCGCCACCCGGCGGCCGGGAGTCATGTTGGAAAACTACTATCGCGAGCTGGTGTGTTTCCTCAACGCCAAGCTGGGCAACCGTCAGGTGGCCGAGGATGTGGTGCATGACGCTTATGTCCGGGTGCTGGAACGTTCCAGCGAGACGCCCATCGAACAGCCGCGTGCCTTTTTGTATCGCACCGCGCTGAACCTGGTGATCGACGGCCACCGGCGCAATGCCCTGCGCCAGGTCGAACCCCTGGAGGTGCTCGACAGCGAGGAGCGCTTTGCCGCCTGTTCGCCCCATGCCACCCACGACTACGGCCAACGCCTGGCCTTGCTCGAACGCGCCCTGGCCGAGCTGCCGGCGGCCTGTCGCGACAGCTTCCTGCTGCGCAAACTCGAGGGTCTGAGCCACCTGCAAATCGCCGAGCGCCTGGGTATTTCCCGCGCTCTGGTGGAAAAACACATCGTCAACGCCATGAAGCACTGCCGGGTGCGGATGCGCGAGTGGGACGCGCACTGATCACTGTTCGGTTAAATTTTTTTTCACTGTCCTCGTTTCCTATCAACACATGACCTGTTGTGCAGGTCTCGAAGGTATTCCCGCCCCACCGCCAAGGGGCTTATCCAGAGGACACTGGAATGACACAGGCAATTGCTTCGCCCGCGGTTCACGACCTGATCGGTATCGGTTTCGGCCCTTCGAACCTGGCGCTGGCCATCGCCCTGCAGGAGCGCGAAAAGGCCCAGGGCAAACTGGACGTACTGTTTCTCGACAAACAGGCCGATTACCGCTGGCACGGCAATACCCTGGTGACCCAGAGCGAATTGCAGATTTCGTTCCTCAAGGACCTGGTGACCCTGCGCAACCCCACCAGCCCGTACTCCTTCGTCAATTACCTGAAAGCCCACGGCCGCCTGGTGGACTTCATCAACCTGGGCACCTTCTACCCGTGCCGCATGGAGTTCAACGACTACCTGCGCTGGGTCGCGGGGCAGTTCCAGGCCCAGGCCCGCTACGGCGAGGAAGTACTGGCCATCGAGCCGATCCTGCACCAGCAACAGGTCGAGGCATTGCGCGTGATCTCCCGCGACGCCCTGGGCGAGCAGCATGTGCGCACCACCCGTTCGGTGGTGGTCAGCGCCGGCGGCACGCCGCGCATTCCCGAAACTTTCAAGGCCCTCAAGGGCGACAGCCGGGTGTTCCACCATTCCCAGTACCTGGAGCGCATGGCCACCCAGCCTTGCGTGGACGGCAAGGCGATGCGCATCGCAATCATCGGTGGTGGCCAGAGCGCGGCCGAAGCCTTTATCGACCTGAACGACAGCTTCCCATCGGTACAGGTCGACATGATCCTGCGCGGTTCGGCACTCAAGCCTGCCGATGACAGCCCGTTCGTCAACGAAGTGTTCTCGCCGGCCTTCACCGACCTGGTGTTCCAGCAAGTCGGTGCCGAGCGCGAGCGCCTGGTCGCCGAGTACCAGAACACCAACTATTCGGTGGTCGACCTCGACCTGATCGAGCGCATCTACGGGATTTTCTACCGCCAGAAAGTCTCCGGTATCGCCCGCCAGGCCTTCCGCACCATGACCGTGGTCGAGAAGGCCACCCCCGGCCCCCTGGGCATCGAACTGGCCCTGCGCAACAACGCCAGCGGCGAAACCAGCGTCAACCATTACGACGCGGTGATCCTCGCCACCGGCTACGAGCGCGAGACCCACCGCGCATTGCTGGCGCCGCTGGAGGAGTACCTGGGTGATTTTGAAGTGGCGCGCGACTACCGCATCGTCACCGACGAGCGCTGCAAGGCCGGCGTCTACATCCAGGGCTTCAGCCAGGCCAGCCATGGCTTGAGCGATACGTTGCTGTCGGTACTGCCGATTCGCGCGGATGAGATTGCGGCGTCGCTGTTTGAAAATGACCGTAGCCGTGGCAAGGGGCGTTCGGTGCAGGATCTGCTCCTCGCCACCGCCAGCTGACAGGCTGCACTTGTGACACGGGGGGCTGGCTGATACTGTACAAAAAACCAGTATCGGTAAGCCTCCATGCAGTTGATCGAAAAACTCAGCATCCTCGCCGACGCCGCCAAGTACGACGCCTCCTGCGCCAGCAGCGGCGCGCCCAAGCGCAGTTCGGAAGGCAAGGCAGGGCTGGGCTCCACCGATGGCATGGGCATCTGCCACAGCTACACGCCGGACGGTCGCTGCGTATCCTTGCTCAAGGTGTTGCTCACCAACTTCTGCCTCTACGACTGCCAATACTGCGTCAACCGCCGCTCCAGTGACGTGCCCCGTGCACGCTTCAGCCCGGAGGAGGTGGTCACCCTGACCCTGGATTTCTACAAGCGCAACTGCGTCAGCGGGCTGTTCCTCAGCTCCGGCATCATTCGTTCGGCCGACTACACCATGGAGCAATTGGTGCGGGTGGCCAAACTGCTGCGCGAAGAGCATGACTTTCGCGGTTACATCCACCTCAAGACCATCCCCGAGGCCGACCCGGCGCTGATTGCCGAGGCCGGGCGCTACGCCGATCGCCTCAGCGTGAATATCGAACTGCCCACCGATGCCAGCCTGCAAACCCTGGCGCCGGAAAAGCAGATCGTCTCGATCAAGCAGGCCATGCAGACCATCTACACCGGCGAGCAGACGGTCCTGAACGAACCCCGTGCACCGCGTTTCGCCCCGGCCGGGCAGAGTACCCAGATGATCGTCGGCGCCGACGAGACCGACGACAGCACCATCCTCCACAGTGCCGAGGCGCTGTATGGCAACTTCAAGCTGCGCCGCGTGTATTACTCGGCCTTCAGCCCCATCCCCAACAGCCCGAAAAGCGTGCCCCTGGCCGCGCCGCCGTTGATGCGCGAGCATCGCTTGTACCAGGCGGATTTCCTGCTGCGCAGCTACGGCTTCAGTGCCAACGAATTGTTCGAAGGCCCCGGCCACCTGGCCCTGGACATCGACCCCAAGCTGGCCTGGGCCCTGGAGCACCGCGAGGTATTCCCCCTGGACCTGAATCGCGCCGAGCCGACCTTGATCGCCCGCATCCCAGGGATCGGCCTGCGCACCACCCAGCGCCTGGTGGACCTGCGCCGCGAACGCAAGATCCGCTTTGAAGACCTGGCCCGCATGCGCTGTGTGCTGGCCAAGGCCAAGCCATTCTTCATCACCAGTGACTACCATCCGCAGCAGGCGGACAGCACCAGCGTGCTGCTGCGCGAGCAACTGCGCGACCGCCCGCAGCCGCAGCAGATGGGGCTGTGGGGATGATCAGCCTGGAATGCGACAACCTTTTCAGCACCTGGCGCGAACAGGCGCGCTGGCTGCTCAGCCATCAGGTCGACCCCAGCCAGGTCAGCTGGGGCGAGGTGCAGGCGGCGGACCTGTTTGCCACCGATGAGCCGATCCCCGCGGGCTTGGGGCCGTTCCAGGCGCGTGTTCCCAAGGCGCTGCTGGAGCTGTTGGAGTCAGCCGCCTGTTACCAAGGCGACCAGCGTTGGAGCCTGTTGTACGAAGTGCTCTGGCGCGTCAGCCATGGCGACCGCACCGCGATGCTGGCGGGGGATAAACTCGGCACTGAATTGCAGCGACGCATCAAGCAGGTGAGTCGTGAGGCCCATCACCTGCATGCGTTTGTGCGCTTTATCGCCCTGCCGGCAGAAGCAGGGCCCGAGTTGCCGGAGTACGTGGCCTGGCATGAACCGGCCCATGACATCCTCAAATCGGCCAGCCAGCATTTTGTGGGGCGCATGGGGCGCCATCGCTGGATGATAGCCACGCCGTTGGACGGGGTTTATTACGATGGCGAACAGCTGATTCATCAACGCCAATGCCCTGAGGCCTGGCAGCAGCTGGCGCAGAACGTCGAGGATCCCCACAGTGCGATGTGGCTGACGTACTACAGCCACATTTTCAACCCGGCGCGATTGAACCCCAAGGTGATGGAGGGGCACTTGCCGAGTCGGTTCTGGAAGAATCTGCCGGAGGGCAGGTTGATCCCGGGGTTGATCAGCGAGGCGCGTACGGGGAAGCAGAAGGATGGGCAGGCGAAGATGATTGGCACCAAGCTCGGCAAGCGTATTTCAAGCGGGCGCGGTTAAAAATCTGGGAGGGGCAAACCCCTCCCACATTGGATTTCCAGTGTTTGAGGATCTAGGCCAGTTCGATGGCGGTATTTTTCACCACCGCTAACTCCGGATGCGCCACCAACTTATCGATGTGCAGCTCATCATTGTTCAGCCAGATCTCCGATACCACCCGGTAGTGCTCCATGTCCCGGCAACGCATGCGCAGGCTGTAGTCGAACGGCCCGCTGATCAACTGGCATTCGAACACCTGGGGGCACGCCTTCATACAGGCTTCGAAGGCCTTTTGCGCCGAGCGCCCGCTCTGGTTGGACAAGGCCACCAGCACCAGCAGCGACAGCCCGGGCGAGACCATCTGCACATCGATGATCGCGCCGTACCCGCGAATCACCCCGCGTCGCTCCAGCTTGCGCACCCGCTCCAGGCAGGGCCTGGGGGTGAGGTGCACCAGTGACGAGAGCTTTTCATAGGTGATACGCCCCTGGTGGCGCAGCACTTCGATGATCGCCTCATCGATGCGATCCAGCGCAGGGGAGGTATGGGGTCCGTTGACCTTGGTATCCATGGGTTTCACTTCAAACGGTTGGAAAGAAATTGCTGCAAGCGCTCGCTGTTGGGGTGGTCGAGGATCTCGGCGCCGCCTTGTTCCTCGACTCGGCCTTGATGCAGGAACAGCACTTGGCTGGACACCTGGCGGGCAAAGCCCATTTCGTGGGTGACCATCAGCATGGTACGACCTTCCTCAGCTAACGTCTGTATGACTTTGAGGACTTCTCCTACAAGTTCGGGGTCGAGGGCGGAGGTGGGTTCATCGAACAGAATGATTTCCGGCTCCATCGCCAGGGCCCGCGCGATGGCCACGCGCTGTTGCTGGCCGCCGGACAGGAACGCCGGGTACTGATCGGCCACGCGGCCCGGCAGGCCGACCTTGTCGAGGTACATGCGCGCGCGTTTTTCCGCTTCGGCGGCACTTACCCCCAGCACCCGGCGCGGGGCCATGGTGATGTTTTCCAGCACGGTCATGTGGCTCCACAGGTTGAAGTGCTGGAACACCATGGCCAGGCGCGTGCGCAGGTTCTGCAATTGTTCCTGGTGCGGCGCGCGGGCGCCGGCGCGGCCCTGGCGCATTTCGATGCTGATGCCGTCCAGGGTGATGACGCCGGCGTCCGGCTGTTCGAGAAAGTTGATGCAGCGCAGCATCGTGCTTTTGCCCGAGCCGCTGGCGCCGATCAGGCTGATCACGTCGCCGTGGCGTGCGTTGAGGGACACACCCTTGAGCACTTCGTGTTCGCCGTAGCGTTTATGGATGCCCTCGACCTGCAGCTTGACGGCAGCAGTTGCCGCCTGGGTAACGGGTACATCGACAGGATAAGTGGCCAGGGCCTGCGCGGACTGATTCATGGGTTAGCCTCGGGTAGGAACAAGAAAACGCATCCAGCGACGTTCGGCCAGTCGGAACAGGCCCACCAGTGCAAAGGACAGCAGCATGTAGAGCAGGGCGGCGATGCCGAAGGCCTGGAACGTCAGGAACGTCTCGGCATTGGCATCGCGCGCCACCTTGAGGATGTCGGCGACGGTGGCGGTAAACGCCAGCGACGTGGCGTGCAGCATCAGGATCATTTCATTGCTGTAGGCCGGCAGCGCCCGGCGCAGTGCGGCAGGCACCACCACAAACAGGTTGAGGCGCCAGCCGTGCAGGCCATAGGCGCGGGCCGCTTCGAGTTCGCCGTGGGGAATGTTGCGGATCGCCCCGGCGAAGATTTCCACGGTGTAGGCGCAGGTGTTGAGCACAAAGGCCAGCAGGGTGCAGTTGAGGGCATTGCGGAAAAACTGGTTGAGCAGGGCGTTGTCCTGCACCACCTCCAGGCTGTACAGCCCGGTGTAGCAAATCAGCAATTGGATATACAGCGGCGTGCCGCGAAACAGATAGGTGTAGACCTCCACCGGCCAGCGCAGCCAGAAGTGCGCCGACACGCGCGCCAGCGCCAGCGGGATCGAGAGGAAAAACCCCAGCACCACCGAGATAATGAACAGCCACAAGGTCATGGCAACGCCGGACAACCCGGTGCCATCGCTGAACAGGTAGGCCACGCCGTATTGCTGGAACAGTTCGATCATCGCGCCATCCCCTTGATGCCGAGGTTATAGCGCCGTTCGAGGCGCTTGAAGATGCGGTTGGAGAGGGTGGTGATCACCAGGTACACCAGGCCTGCGAGGATCAGGAAGTACAACGGCTCGTTGGTGGTCTTGCCGGCGTTCTGCGCGGCCTTGACCAGGTCCGACAGGCCAATGATCGACACCAGCGCCGTGGACTTGAGCAGCACCAGCCAGTTATTGCCCAGGCCCGGCAGGGCAAAGCGCATCAGCTGCGGGAACAGCACCAGGTGAAAACGCTGCCAGCGGCTCAGGCCGTAGGCGGTGGCGGCTTCGAGTTGGCCGACCGGCACACTGAGGATCGCACCGCGAAAGTTCTCGGTGAAATACGCGCCGTAGATAAACCCCAGGGTGATGACCCCGGCGGTAAACGGGTCGATTTCAAAGTAGTCCCAGCCGAACACTTCGCTCAGGTCGTTGAGCCACAGTTGCAGGCTGTAGAAAATCAGCAGGATCAGCACCAGGTCCGGCACGCTGCGGATCAGCGTGGTGTACAGCGTGGCCGGCACCCGCAGCCATTGGGCGCTGGACAGTTTTGCGCCGGCGGCGATCAGGCCCAGGGCGAGGCTCAGGGCCAGCGCCAGGAGCGCCAGCTTGACCGTCATCCAGGCACCCTGGGCGAGCATCGGGCCGTAGCCTTGCAGGTTGAGGAGTTCGTTCATGGGGAGATCTCTAAAGGGCGCAGACATACCCCTGTGGGAGGGGGCTTGCTCCCGATGAGGGCGTGCCAGTCGACACCTGTATTGACTGACCCGCAGCTATCGGGAGCAAGCCCCTTCCCACAAGGGATTGTGTTGGCTTATTCGTTGTAGATGTCTTGATCGCCGAAGTATTTCTTCTGGATCTGTGCGTAGGTGCCATCGGCCTGGACGGCGGCGATGCCTTTGTTGATCAGCGCACGCAAGTCCTGGTCGTTCTTGCGCAGGCCCATGGCGATGTCCAGGGGCAGGGTCGGGTCCTTGAAGGCCGGGCCGGTCTTGAAGTCGGCGCCTTCAGGCTTGGACAGGAAGTTGAGCTGGGCTTCGAGCTTGTCGGTCAGGGTGGCGTCGAGACGGCCGTTCTGCAGGTCGGCGTAGTTCTGTTCCTGGGACTGGTACGCCTTGATCTGCGCGCCCAGCCTGGCCAGGTGCGCGCGGGCATAGGCTTCCTGCAACGAACCTTGCAGCACGCCGACCTGTTTGCCTTTCAACGATTCCGGGGTGTCGCCGAAGTCGGCGTTTTTGCGCGTGATCACCGACGTGGGGCTGAGGAACAGGCGGTCGGTGAAGTCGATGACTTTCTCGCGCGCCGGGGTCACGGCCATGGACGACATGATCGCGTCGAACTTGCGCGCGCGCAGGGCCGGGATCATGCCGTCGAATTCGTTGTGCACCCAGGTGCATTTGACCTCGAGCTTGGCGCAGATGGCGTTGCCCAATTCGATATCGAAGCCTTGCAGGCTACCGTCGGCGGCCACGGATTCAAACGGGGGGTACTCGGGGAATACGCCGAAGCGGATTTCTTTCCAATCCTGGGCGTGGGCGGCGCTGGCGCACAGTGGCAACAGCAACGCAGCGAAGAGTGATCGCAGTGGAGTCATGTGTCAGTCCCTATATTTTGTAATTGATGTCAGGGCAGTAGAAAGGGTGCAGCGTGCATGCATTCGGTGACTCTTTGGTCGGGCTCAGAATGCTTCATGATGGTGCGTTTTTTGTGTCGTTTACCCGGTGCTCAAAGCGCAAATTGCGCTGTTAAAACACGCAATGCAGCGGAATCGGCTGTGACACCCGCTGAATCGGCTTTTGAGCCCTGGAAATCCGACCTGCCCATGGCGCAAAGGGGCAGGCCAGAGCGGTCTCAGGCGCGCTTTTTATGCTGTGCTCGAGGCTGTTGGGCCAGGCGCGCGAACAAGTCCTTGGGGTCGGCCAGGTCCGGCACCAGTTCCAGTTCGCTGCCGACATCCAGGGCCTTGGCCACGTCCAGCACATAGCGCAGGGCCGAGTAGTCTTCGATGGCAAAGCCCACCGAGTCGAACAGGGTGACCTGGCGCTCATGCTCGCGGCCGGCGACCTGGCCGTTGATGACCTGCCACAACTCGGTCACCGGCGAGTCTTCCGGCATGTGCTGGATTTCACCTTCGATGCGGCTTTGCGGTTCGTACTCGACGATCACACGGGCGCGCTCGACGATGCGGCGGTCCAGCTCGGTCTTGCCTGGGCAGTCGCCGCCCACGGCGTTGAGGTGCATGCCGGGCTCGATCATGTCGTCGGTGAGGATGGTCGCGTAGGCCTTGTCGGCGGTGACGGTGGTGACGATGTCTGCGCCCTTGACCGCTTCGGCCACGCTGCCGGCCAGGATCACCTTGATTGCCGGGAACGCCTTGAGGTTGGCTGCCAGCTTGGCGGTGGCCCTGGCGTCGATGTCGAACAGGCGGATCTCGTTGATGCCGAGCATGGCGTGGAAGGCCAGGGCCTGGAATTCGCTCTGGGAGCCGTTGCCGATCAACGCCATGCTGCGGCTGTTGGCGCGGGCCAGGTAGCGGGCCACCAGGGCCGACGTGGCGGCGGTACGAATGGCAGTGGTCAGGGTCATTTCCGCCAGCAGCACCGGTTTGCCGGTGTCGACGTCACCGAGGGCACCAAAGGCCATTACGGTGAGCATGCCGGCCAAGGTGTTCTTCGGGTGGCCGTTGACGTACTTGAAGGCGTACAGCGAGGCGTCGGACACCGGCATCAACTCGATCACGCCATCCGGCGAGTGGTTGGCCAGGCGTGCGCATTTTTCAAAGTCCTGCCAGCGCAGGTAGTCGGCGCGGATGTACTCGGCCATCTCGGTGATGCAGGTGTGCAGGCCTTTTTGCGAAACCAGATAGCTGAGGTCGTTGACGTCGATATAGCGGGTCATGGCAAGACTCCTTATTGAAATGAGGGACGGGCGGGCAGATGCACTTCTGCCAGCATGCAGCGGGCACTGCCGCCGCCGATGCGTTCGATGTTGTCGATGTTCACCACCACCGGCCGGGTGTGGCGCTCCACATGCCGGCGCTGGGCCGGTTGCAGCGCGCCCCAGGCACTGGCAGACATCACCAGCAGCGGCTGGCCGTCGCGGTCGTGGACTTCGAGCATGTTGCCGGCGAAGGCTTCGAGCTGGTCGAAGTCGAGGCCGAGGATGTCTTTGCCGGTGTCGCGCAGCGAGCGTTCCAGGGCCTGGCGTTCGTCGGCGTCGGGCAACGCTTGCAGGCACACCACCGAAAGGTCGCGGCCGACGCTCATCATCACGTTGCTGTGGTAGATCGGTGCGTGGTGGCGGTCGACGGCGTGGAAGACGCAGAGCTGGTAGTCGAGGCGTTCGGCAAACTGGCGCAACGCGTCGTGGTGGGTGCGCCCGGAGTGGCAGGCGTAGCTGATGCGGTGCTGGCGGTCGAGGACCATGCTGCCGGTGCCTTCGAGGAAAATGTTCTGTTGTTCGAGGTGGCTGAGGTCGATGGTGTCCTTGATCGCAAAGCGCTGCTCCAGCACTTGCAGCACGCCTTTGTTGCGCTCCAGTCGTCGGTTCTGGCCTTCCATCGGGTACAGCACCAGGCTGCCGTCGGCGTGGCTGCTCCACCAGTTGTTGGGGAAGATCGAGTCGGGTGTGTGGGGCGCCGGAGTGTCTTGCACCACCAGCACTTCCACGCCGTGCCGGCGCAGGGTGTCGACATAGCCGTCGAACTCTTCCAGCGCTTTCTGCTGTGCACTGAGCGGGTCGAGGGGCGGGCGTTGGAAACGGTTGTTGATCGCGGTATCCGGGTTGAAGGCAAAGCGCGCCGGGCGAATCATCAGGACGGTATTGGTGGTTTGCATGGGGGCACGAATCCATGGGGTTGAGCAGTGGGGCTATTTTGTTCGCTGTGGCAGGGGAATCCCGGCTGAAACCCAGGGGCGGCTCAGCCGGGAAAGCTTAAAAGGGGGGTGAGGCAGCCGAATCGGCTGTTGGAGCTGGAGCGCGGTCAAAATGTGGGAGGGGGGCTTGCCCCCGATTGCGGTATATCAGTCACTCAATCTATCAACTGGCACACCGCCATCGGAAGCAAGCCCCCTCCCGCATTGGTACAGTGGCGACTGTAATAACGCCGTCAGCCAGGAGGAATCATGTCTACCGTCGTACGTCTTGCCCAATCCGAGGATGCCGAAGGGATCAGCCAGGTCATCCTGGCGGCCTTGCACAGCAGCAATGCGCGGGACTATCCAGCGGATGTGATTGCCCGGGTGGCCAGCAACTTCACCCCGGACGCGGTGCTCGACCTGCTCAAGCGCCGTGTGGTGCTGGTGGCGGTCCAGGACGGGGTGATCGTCGCCACGGCGGCCCTGGATGCCAATGTGGTGCGTTCGGTGTTCGTCAACCCTACGCTGCAAGGGCAGGGCATTGGCCGGTTGCTGATGATTGAAATCGAACTGCGCGCGCGGGAAGCGGGGGTGACGACGCTGAGTGTGCCGTCTTCGCTGACCGCCGAGCCGTTCTACACCAGGCTGGGTTTTCACACGGTACGCGACGTCTACCACGGCAATGAGCGCACGTTGGTGATGGAAAAGGCGCTGTTGTCGCGCCATCCCATCGGTCCGTATCGCGACCGCCAGCACCGCGGGCAAGTGGTGGCGTTATGGCAGGAGGCGTTTGGGTATGACACGGCGCATAACCTGCCGACCCTGGCGATCGATAAGAAACTGGCGGTCAATGACGGGCTGTTTTTTGTGGCGACGGACAAAAAGACTGTCATCGGGACGGTGCTTGCCGGCTACGACGGTCATCGCGGCTGGTTGTACTCGGTGGCCGTGCACCCTGGCTATCGGCGTCATGGCCTCGGTTCCTCGCTGGTGCGGCATGCGGAACAGGCCCTGACGGCCCTGGGCTGCATGAAGATCAACCTGCAGATCACCGGTGGCAATGAGGCGGTGGTGGGGTTCTATGAGGCGCTGGGGTATGGGGTGGAGCCGAGGATCAGCATGGGCAAGAAGATTGCCGAGAATATCCCGGCTCAATCCTGAGGACACTGGAGAGCAAATGTGGGAGGGGGCTTGCCCCCGATGTCGGTGTATCAGTCAACAGATTCATTGACTGACCCACTGCCATCGGGGGCAAGCCCCCTCCCACATGGGATATGCATTGAGGCTGTTAGACCTTAACGATCCAACCCGCTGGCGCTTCGACGTCGCCGGTCTGCACGCCGGTCAGCTCTTTGTAGAGCTTCTGGGTGATCGGGCCGACTTCGGTCTCGCTGTGGAACACATGCAACTGGCCGTTGTACTGGATACCGCCGATCGGCGAGATCACTGCCGCAGTCCCGCAGGCACCGGCTTCCTTGAACTGATCCAGCTTGTCGATGAATACCTCGCCTTCGACCACTTCCAGGCCCAGGCGGGTCTGGGCCAGTTCGATCAGCGACAGGCGGGTGATGCCTGGCAGCACCGAAGGTGATTTCGGTGTGATGAACTTGTTGTCGTGGGTGATCCCGAAGAAGTTGGCCGAGCCGACTTCTTCGATTTTCGAGTGGGTCATCGGGTCCAGGTAGATCGCATCGGCGAAACCGGATTTCTTCGCTTCCGAGCCCGGCATCAGGCTGGCGGCGTAGTTGCCACCGACCTTGGCGGCACCGGTGCCCTGTGGGGCGGCGCGGTCGAAGGTGGAGATCTGGAAGTTGTGCGGCACCAGGCCGCCCTTGAAGTAGGCGCCGACCGGGATGCAGAACACCGAGAAGATGAACTCCGGCGCGGTGCGCACGCCGATGTTGTCACCGGTGCCGATCACGAACGGGCGCAGGTACAGCGCGCCGCCGCTGCCGTACGGCGGAATGAACCGCTCGTTGGCCTTGACCACTTGCTTGCACGCGTCGATGAACGCGTCGGTCGGGACGTGGGGCATCAGCAGGCGGGCGCAGCTGCGCTGCATGCGCGCGGCGTTCTGGTCCGGGCGGAACAGGTTGATCGAGCCGTCCTTGCAGCGGTAGGCCTTGAGGCCTTCGAAGCACTGCTGGCCGTAGTGCAGGGCGGTAGAGCCCTCGCTGATGTGCAGCACGTTGTCGTCGGTCAGGGTGCCGGTTTGCCATTCGCCGTTTTTCCAGACCTGGAGAAACCGCTTGTCGGTCTTGATGTAGTCAAAACCCAGCTTGTCCCAATTGATGCTTTCGTTACCCATGACACCCTCTATCTTTGGTCAAGTCGGTTTTTTTCTGAATGGACGCAACAATACTTCATTCCCGGGCCCGTTCGCATCCCCTGTAGCGCCCTCGCCACAAACGCTATAGGTGCAAGGCGTGGCCCAGGGCCCGCAGCGCAGCTTCCTGCACCGCCTCGCCAAGCGTCGGATGGGCGTGGATGCTGCCGGCCACGTCTTCCAGGCGTGCGCCCATTTCCAGGCTCAGGCCGAAGGCGGTGGACAGCTCGGACACGCCGGCGCCGACCGCCTGCCAGCCGACAATCAGGTGATTGTCGCGGCGTGCCACCACCCGTACGAAGCCGGTTTTCGACTCCAGGGTCATCGCGCGGCCGTTGGCGGCGAACGGGAAGCTCGACACGATGCAGTCCAGGCCGGCGGCCTTGGCGTCGTCGGGCGTCTTGCCGACCACCACCAGTTCCGGGTCGGTAAAGCACACCGCCGGGATCGCCGCCGGGTTGAATTCGCGGTGTCGGCCGCTGATCAGTTCGGCAACCATTTCGCCCTGGGCCATGGCGCGGTGCGCCAGCATCGGCTCGCCGCTCAGGTCGCCGATGGCATACACGTTGCGCATGCTGGTCTGGCAGCGGCTGTCGATCCTGATCGCCGCGCCGTTCATCTCCAGGTTCAGCGCCTCAAGGTTCCAACCCTGGGTGTTGGGTTTGCGACCAACGGCAACCAGCACCTGATCGGTTGTCAGCGCCAGGATGTCGCCATTCGGGTCGCATACTTGCAGGCTGCCATCGGCAAAACCCGTGACGCTGTGCTTGAGGTACAGCTTCACGCCCAGTTGCTTGAGGGATTCGTTCACCGGTTGCGTCAGCTCGGCGTCGTAGGCCGGCAGGATGCGGTCCTGGGCCTCGACCACACTCACGTCGGCGCCGAGCTTGCGATACGCAATCCCCAGCTCCAGGCCGATGTAGCCGCCGCCCACCACAATCAGGCGCTTGGGCACGCGGGTCGGGGCCAGGGCTTCGGTGGACGAGATGATCGGCCCGCCAATCGGCAGCATCGGCAGGTTGACGCTTGTCGAACCGGTGGCCAGCAGCAGGTGTTCGCACTGGATGCGCTGGTCACCGACGTCAACGGTCTTGCCGTCCACCACCTTGGCCCAGCCATGGATCACCTGCACTTTGTGCTTTTTAAGCAGTGCGGCGACACCGGTGGTCAGGCGGTCGACAATGCCGTCTTTCCATTCCACGCTTTTGCGGATGTCCAGGGTCGGCACATCCACCTCGATTCCCAACCGGGAACCCTGGCTGTGATGCACGGTTTGCTGGAATTGCTCGGCCACGTGAATCAAGGCCTTGGACGGAATGCAGCCGATATTCAGGCAGGTGCCGCCCAACGCCTGGCCTTCCACCAGGATGGTCGGGATGCCCAGCTGGCCGGCACGAATGGCGGCCACATAACCGCCAGGGCCGCCGCCGATAATCAGCAGCGTGGTATGCAATGTCTGGGTCATGCCCTTACTCCAGGAACAGGCTGGCGGGTTGTTCGAGCAGGCCGCGAATGGCCTGGATGAATTGCGCCGCGTCCATGCCATCGACCACGCGGTGATCGAAGGAGCTGGAGAGGTTCATCATCTTGCGGATCACGATCTGGCCCTTGATCACCATCGGCCGCTCAACGATACGGTTGACGCCGACGATGGCCACCTCCGGCAGGTTCAGCACCGGGGTGCTGACGATGCCGCCCAGGGCACCCAGGCTGGTCAGGGTAATGCTCGAACCGGACAGCTCATCGCGGCTGGCCTTGCCATTGCGTGCAGCAGTGGCCAAACGCGTGATTTCCTCGGCGTTGCCCCACAGGCTGCGCGCTTCGGCGTGACGCACCACCGGCACCATCAGGCCCACGTCGCTCTGGGTGGCGACGCCCACATGCACCGCGCCGAGGCGGGTGATGACCTGGGCTTCGTCGTCGTAGCGCGCGTTGATCTGCGGGAAGTCCCGCAGCGCCACGACCATGGCGCGCACGATAAACGGCAGCAACGTCAGCTTGCCGCGCGTGGCGCCGTGCTTGTCGTTGAGGTGCACGCGCAGCTCGTCGAGGGCGGTGACGTCGATCTCTTCCACATAGCTGAAGTGCGCGGCACGCCGGGTGGCGTCCTGCATGCGCTGGGCGATCTTGCGGCGCATGCCGATCACCGGGATCTGTTCTTCGTCGTTGCGTTCGGCGTAAGGGTTGGCTGCCGTCGAAGGCTTTGAAGCCCCTTGTTGCAGGTAGGCCTCGAGGTCTTCGTGCAGGATCCGCCCGGCCGGGCCGGAGCCCTGGACCAGGCGCAGTTGGATACCGGCATCCAGCGCGTGCTTGCGCACGGCGGGGGAGGCCAGAGGGCGTTCGTCGGCATCGCGGGCCACGGGGGCCTGTGCGGCTGCCACCGGTGCGGGCTTGCTTTCGACCACCGGTGCCGGCTTGGCCTCGACAACGGCAGCCGCTTTCACCGGCTCCGCGGCTACCGGCACCTCCTTGGCATTGCCCGCGCCTTCGACTTCAATGCTGATCAGGATACTGCCCACCGCCATCACTTCACCCGGCTCGCCGCCGAGGGCAATCACCTTGCCATGGACCGGCGAGGGAATGTCCACCATCGCCTTGTCGGTCATCACATCCGCCAGCACCTGGTCTTCGACGACCATGTCGCCGACCTTCACATGCCACTGCGACAATTCAACTTCCGCGATGCCTTCGCCAATGTCCGGCATCTTGATAACGTGCGTGCCCATTCAGACCTCCATGACCCGTTTCAACGCCGCGCCCACTCGGGACGGGCCTGGGAAATACGCCCACTCCTGCGCGTGCGGGTAGGGGGTGTCCCAACCGGTGACGCGTTCGATCGGCGCTTCCAGGTGGTGGAAGCAATGCTCCTGCACCAGCGCCACCAACTCGGCACCAAAGCCGCAGGTACGGGTGGCTTCGTGCACCACCACGCAACGGCCGGTCTTCTTCACGGACTTGACGATGGTGTCCAGGTCCAGCGGCCACAGGCTGCGCAGG
Source organism: Pseudomonas sp. LAMO17WK12:I1 (assembly GCF_900177315.1). NCBI lineage: Bacteria > Pseudomonadati > Pseudomonadota > Gammaproteobacteria > Pseudomonadales > Pseudomonadaceae > Pseudomonas > Pseudomonas sp. LAMO17WK12:I1. Next base: position 56,002 of record NZ_FWZV01000012.1, read on the forward strand.
TCGATGACTTCGGCGTCGATGCCGGTTTCTTCGGCGGCGACCTGCGACACATACACCGTGGTGCCGTAGGTCAGCACAGTGACGGCCGAGCCCGGACGCACGATGGCGGCCACGTCCAGCGGCACCGTGTAGTAACCGTCCGGCACCTGGGCTTGCGGGTGTTTCGACCACGGCGTTACGGGGCGGTCGTGGTGGCCGTCGAACGGGCCGTTGTACAGGCGCTTGGGCTCGAGGAAGATCACCGGGTCATCGTTTTCGATGGAGGCAATCAGCAGGCCCTTGGCATCATAGGGGTTGGACGGCATCACCGTACGCAGGCCACAGACCTGGGTGAACACCGCTTCGATGCTCTGGCTGTGGGTCTGGCCGCCGTAGATGCCGCCGCCGCAGGGCATGCGCATGGTCAAGGGCGCGGTGAACTGGCCGGCCGAGCGATAACGCAGGCGCGCGGCTTCGGAGATGATCTGGTCGGTGGCGGGGTAGACGTAGTCGGCGAACTGGATCTCGGCCACCGGGCGCAGGCCATAGGCACCCATGCCAACCGCCACGCCGACGATGCCGCTTTCCGATATCGGTGCGTCGAACACCCGCGAGCTGCCGTACTTGGTCTGCAAGCCTTCGGTGCAGCGGAACACGCCGCCGAAATAGCCGACGTCCTGGCCGAACACCACCACGTTGTCATCACGTTCAAGCATCACATCCATGGCCGAGCGCAGGGCCTGGATCATGGTCATGGTGGTGGTGGTCATGGCGGTTTCCAATTCGATGCTGTTGTTGTGATCGTTCATGTCAGATCCCCAACTCTTGACGCTGGCGCTTCAAATGCTCCGGCATCTCTTTATAGACGTCTTCGAACATGGTCGCGGCGCTTGGGATCTGGCCACCGGCCAGGGTGCCGTACTGTTCGGCCTGTTTCTGCGCGGCGATCACCTCGGCTTCCAGTTCGGCACTGACCGCCGCGTGCTCCTCTTCGGACCACTGGCCAATCCTGATCAGGTGCTGCTTGAGGCGGGCAATCGGGTCGCCCAGCGGGAAGTGGCTCCAGTCGTCGGCGGGGCGGTATTTGGACGGATCGTCCGAGGTGGAGTGCGGGCCGGCGCGGTAGGTGACCCATTCGATCAGGGTTGGGCCGAGGTTACGGCGCGCGCGCTCGGCTGCCCAGGCGGAGGCGGCGTACACCGCGATAAAGTCGTTGCCGTCCACGCGCAGGGAGGCGATGCCGCAGCCGACGCCGCGTCCGGCGAAGGTGGTGGCTTCACCACCGGCGATGGCCTGGAAGGTGGAGATGGCCCACTGGTTGTTGACCACGTTGAGAATCACCGGGGCGCGGTACACGTGGGCGAAGGTGAGGGCGGTGTGGAAGTCGGATTCGGCGGTGGCGCCGTCACCTATCCAGGCCGAGGCGATCTTGGTATCGCCCTTGATCGCCGAGGCCATGCCCCAGCCCACACCCTGTACGAATTGGGTGGCGAGGTTGCCGGAAATGGTGAAGAAGCCTGCATCCTTGACCGAGTACATGATCGGCAACTGGCGGCCCTTGAGCGGGTCGCGCTCGTTGGACAGCAACTGGCAGATCAGGTCCACCAGCGGCACGTCGCGGGCCATCAGGATGCTTTGCTGGCGGTAGGTGGGGAAGCACATGTCGTCGATGTTCAAGGCCAGGGCCTGGGCGCTGCCGATGGCTTCTTCGCCAAGGCTCTGCATGTAGAACGACATTTTTTTCTGACGCTGGGCGACCACCATGCGGTTGTCGAAGATCCGCGTCTTGAGCATGGCGCGCATGCCTTTGCGCAGGATCTCCACGGGAACCCCTTCGGCCCACGGGCCCAGGGCCTGGCCCTGGTCGTCGAGCACGCGGATCAGGCCCTTGGCCAGGTCGGCGGTGTCGGCGGGTTCTACGTCGATGGCGGGTTTGCGCACCAGGCCGGCGTCGGTCAGGCGCAGGTAGGTAAAGTCGGTCTTGCAGCCTGGGCGGCCCGAGGGTTCGGGAACGTGCAGGCGCAGTGGGTCATACGGCTGATTCATGGCTTTCTACGCTCGATCTTGTGAATTTCTTGTAGTGGGCGCGCTAGCTGACAGTCAGTCTCCGGGTAAGAGAAATCTTGTCCTACAACAATCATAGGCGTGGCGTAGAAGAATATTTATCTGTGTTTCATTGCGCCCGCGATCATTTGCGGATAAAAAACCTGCATAAACATAATAAACAGGTGATTTTGTCTCATGCGCAAACTGGACCGTACCGATATCGGCATTCTCAACGCGCTGCAGGAGAATGCGCGGATTACCAACGCCGACCTGGCCCGCTCGGTCAACCTGTCGCCCACACCCTGTTTCAACCGGGTCAAGGCGATGGAGGAACTGGGCCTGATTCGCGAGCAAGTCACGCTGCTCGACGCCGATCTGCTGGGGCTGCACGTCAACGTGTTTATCCATGTGAGCCTGGAAAAGCAGAACGAGCTGGCGTTGCAGCAGTTCGAAGGCGCGATTTCCGACCGGCCCGAGGTGATGGAGTGCTACTTGATGGCCGGCGACCCGGACTATTTGATCCGGGTGTTGGTGCCGACGATCCAGTCGCTGGAGCGTTTCATGATGGACTTCCTGACCAAGGTGCCGGGTGTCGCCAACATCCGCTCGAGCTTTGCCCTCAAGCAAGTGCGCTACAAGACGGCGCTGCCATTGCCGCCGGGTGGGTTAATGGTTTGATTTCAATAGGGGCTGCACCGCTGATCCTGATAGTTAGCCAAGTAATAATCAGGGCGGGCTTTTTATTTTCAGTTAATGAAAAATTGCATCAGCGGTCACGTATTTTTCACACGTATTTCAACACATTGGCCCCATCAGGCCGTGAAGTTCGCGGCCCAGGAAAGGGGTAAGCCGCGATGTCCATGAGAGCCTTGAAGTTGAACTTCCGTACCACACTGTGTTTTGGCCTGGTGTGCCTTTTGCTGCTGATACAAGGGGCAATGACCCTGATAAAAGTCGATAAGGTCTATTCGTCGACGGTTGAAATCGAAACTAACTGGCTCCCCAGTATTCGGTTGGCGGGTGAAATAGATTCGGCGTTTTATAAACTTCGTCTCGATCTGCGTCGTTATGCCATGGATATCAGCCGCCAGGATCCGGCCTCCCTGGAAAAACTCAAGGCGACCCGTACCGAAGCCCTCGATGTTGCCGAACGCTATGGGCCGTTAGTCTCAGGCCCCGAAGAGCAAGCCAAGTACAACGAAGCATTAGCCAGCATCAAGAACTACAGCCAGAAGATGGATGAGTTCCTCGCACAAGCCTCCACCTTGTCCGCTGAACAGATGTCGACCTACCTGCGCGAAGTCAACGGGCCGATTGCCCTGGATGTGCAGCGTTCCATCAGCGAGTTGATCGCGTTGAATGAACGGGGCTCCAAGGCGGCGGTGCAGGTGGCTTCCAGCGAATATGACGCGGCGCGTCTGTTCACCTGGATATTGATGGCCGCCTCCTTGCTGATCACCGTCGTGGTAGCAAGCCTGTTTACCCGCAGCATCATTACTCCGGTGCGTGAATTGCTGGTATCGACCGGCAAGATTGCCGACGGCGATCTGCGCGTGGCGATTGCCATCAATGGCAATGACGAGTTGACCGCGTTGCAACGGTCCACCGCGTCCATGCAAATGAACCTGAAAAGTACCTTGCAGCACATCTCCGAGGCGTCCGGGCAATTGGCGGCGGCGGCGGAGGAGATGAGCGCCATCACCCGCGAGTCCAGTGCCGGTATTGAACGCCAAAGCATGGAAACCGATCAGGCCGCCACGGCGGTTAACCAAATGACGGCAGCAGTTGAAGAAGTGGCGCGCAATGCGGTGTCGGCGTCCCAGTCCACCCAGGACTCCCAACGCTCGGCCAAAGTCGGCCAGGAGCGTGTGACGCAAACCATCGCCTCCATCGAGAAACTCAGCGCCACGGTGCAGCAGACCGGCGTCGAAGTCGAAGGGCTGGCCAGGCAGGCCCAGGATATTGCGCGGGTGGTTGAAGTGATCCGCTCGATTGCCGAGCAAACCAACCTGCTGGCCTTGAACGCGGCCATTGAAGCCGCCAGGGCAGGGGAGCAGGGCCGGGGCTTTGCGGTGGTGGCCGACGAGGTGCGGGCCCTGGCCCACAGAACGCAGACCTCGACCCAGGAAATCGAGCAGATGATCGCGAAAATCCAGACGTGCTCCAGCGAAGCAGTGTCTTCCATGGCCCTCAACCGCAACGAAGCGGTGGACTCCTTGAAGATTGCCCATGAAGCGGGCCTGGCAATTACTCAGATCACCGAAGCCATTACCGATATCAATGACCGCAACCTGTTGATCGCCACGGCCTCCGAGGAACAGGCCCACGTGGCCCGTTCGGTGGACCAGAACCTGATCAGCATCCGTGATCTTTCCATCCAGAGTTCTTCGGCGGCCGGCCAGACCTCGATCGCCAGCCAGGAACTGTCGAGGCTGGCGGTGGACCTCAAGCAGATCGTGTCGAAATTTGCCGTAGCCTGATCACACCTGCGCAGCACCCCCGGAGCATGGAACGGCATGGACGCCAGGCAGGACGGTTTTAGAGCTGGTTCAACGGAATCTTCAAGTACACCACCCCGTTCTCCTCCGCCGGCGGCATATTCCCCGCTCGCACATTCACCTGGATCGCCGGCAACAACAGCGTGGGCATCCCCAGCCCGGCATCGCGTCGGGTGCGCATCGCCACGAACGCCGCTTCATCCACTCCGTCATGCACATGGATATTGCCCGCGCGCTGCTCCGCCACGGTGGTCAGGCATTTGGCCTCGCGGCCTTCGGGCGGGTAGTCATGGCACACGTACAGCTGGGTGTCGGGGGCAAAGGCCAAGAGCTTGCGCATCGATGCATACAGCTGGCGCGCATCGCCGCCGGGGAAGTCGCAGCGGGCGGTGCCGACATCGGGCATGAACAGGGTGTCGCCCACCAGGATCAAGCGGTCGTCGATCAGGTAGGCCATGTCCGCCGGGGTATGCCCGGGCACGTGCAGGGCCTGGGCCTTGATGGTGCCGATGTGGAAGATTTCATCCGGCGCGAACAGGTGGTCGAACTGCGAGCCATCGACGCGAAATTCCGGCTCCAGGTTGAACAGGTGCTTGAACACGTCCTGCACCTTGCTGATCGCCTGGCCGATGGCAATCTTGCCGCCCAGGGTGCGGCGCAGGTACGGCGCGGCCGACAGGTGGTCGGCGTGGGCGTGGGTTTCCAGCAGCCATTGCACCTGCAAGTCGTGCTCACGCACAAAGGCGATGACCTTGTCGGCCTGGGCGGTGTCGGTGCGCCCGGAGGCCGGGTCGTAGTTGAGCACCGAATCGACGATGGCGCAGGGGCCGCCGTCTGCTTCATAGACGACATAGGTGTAGGTCGACGACGCCTCGTCCAGAAAGGAATGAATCAACGCTGACATGACGGCTGCCCCTGATGTTGAAAAAAGTGATTACAATCACTTTACATTTACACATAATGTTTTGAGCTTAAGTGACGCAAAGGACCCGAGGCAAATGGAATCTACTCTGAGTGAAGGCGAAGTCGCCCAGTTGCGCGCGTCGGCATCCAAGGCCTGTGCCTTGCTCAAGGCCCTGGCCAATGAGGATCGCCTGTTGATCCTGTGCCAACTGACCCAGGGCGAACGCAACGTCGGCGAGCTGGAAACCATGACCGGCGTACGCCAGCCCACGCTGTCACAGCAGTTGGGCATCCTGCGTGACGAAGGGCTGGTCGCCACCCGTCGCGAAGGCAAGTACATCTTCTACGGGCTGGCCAGCCACGAAGTGATCCAAGTGATGAAGACACTGTCCGGCCTTTACTGCGGCGCGGTGATAAAAAGCTGGGCGTGACGCCATACGGCAGCGACCCTTGTGTGCATTGACGATAAAAGGCAATAGACCATGACCGACCAACACTGGGGGCCAACCATCAGTGGCGATATCGTCGTCATCGGCGGCGGTTCGGCAGGCATCGGCCTGCTGGCCAGCCTGCTCAAGCGCGACCCCGACCTCAACATCACCCTTATCGAACCCTGCGACCAGCACTGCTACCAGCCGGCCTGGACCCTGGTCGGCGGCGGTGCCTACGACCTGGAAAAGACCCGACGCCCCCTGGCCGACGTGCTGCCCAATGGCGTCACCTGGGTGCAGGCCGCCGTCACCGAACTGTTGCCGGACGAGCGCGCCCTGGTGCTCGACAGCGGCCAGCGGGTGACCTGGAACCACCTGATCGTCTGCCCCGGCCTGCGCCTGGCCTGGGAGAAAGTCGAGGGCCTGGAAGACACGTTGGGCCGCAACGGCGTCACGTCCAACTACAGCTATGAGCACGCGGCGTATACCTGGCAGCTGGTGCAGCAGTTGAAGCGCGGCAAGGCGATCTTTACCCAGCCGGCCATGCCGATCAAATGTGCGGGTGCACCGCAAAAGGCCATGTACCTGTCCTGCGATCACTGGCTCAGGCACGGTGACCTCAAGCACATCGACGTCGAATTCAACCTGGCCGGCGCGGCACTGTTCGGCGTGGCGACTTTTGTGCCACCGCTGATGAAGTACGTGGAGAAGTACAACGCGCGCCTGGCGTTCAACGCCAACCTGGCCAAGGTCGACGGCCCGGCGCGCAAGGCCTGGTTCGAGGTGAAGGATGCCGAGGGCAACGTCACCGTCGAGGAAAAATCCTTCGACCTGCTGCACGTGGTACCGCCGCAAGTCGCGCCGGATTTCATCCGCCACAGCCCGTTGGCCGACGCCGCCGGCTGGTGCGAGGTGAACCCCCACAGCCTGCAACACCTGCGCTACCCGCACATCTTCGGCCTGGGCGATGTGTGCGGTACCCCCAACGCCAAGACCGCCGCCGCCGTGCGCAAGCAAATCGTGGTGGTCGCCGAAAACCTGCTGGCCCTGCGCAAACAGGCGCCGCTGCCGCTCAAGTACGACGGCTATGGTTCGTGCCCGCTGACGGTGGAGAAGGGCAAGGTGGTGCTGGCCGAGTTCGGCTACGGCGGCAAGCTGCTGCCGACCTTTCCCCTCGACCCGACCCGGGCACGCCGTTCGATGTGGTTTCTCAAGGCGACGTTGCTGCCGTGGTTCTACTGGAACGGCATGCTCAAGGGCCGCGAGTGGCTGACCCGTCTGAGCAAGGTGGACTGAATGCTGCTGGCGAGCGTTTTAGGCGTGTTGATGGGCCTGGTCATGGGCCTGACCGGCGCGGGCGGCGGCATCCTCGGGGTGCCGGCGCTGGTGCTGGGGCTGGGCTTGACCATGACCCAGGCCGCGCCGGTGTCGTTGCTTGCGGTGGGGGCGGCAGCGGCCGTCGGGGCGATTGACGGGTTACGTCACGGCCTGGTGCGTTACCGCGCCGCGCTGTTGATCGCCTTGCTCGGCGCGCTGTTTTCGCCGGTCGGGGTGTTTCTCGCCCACCAGTTGCCGGAGCCGGCGCTGATGGGCCTGTTCAGTGCCTTGATGGTGCTGGTGGCCTGGCGCATGTTGCAGCGCGAAAAGCTCGAGGCCGGGCCGAGTGACCATGGCGCGGCGTCCTGGGGCCAGAAGAACTGCATGCTCAACCAGCAGACCGGGCGCCTGGCCTGGACCGCCAAATGCAGCGCCACCCTGGCCGCACTGGGCGCGGTAACGGGGGCAGTCTCGGGGTTGCTCGGGGTGGGCGGCGGCTTTTTGATCGTGCCGGCGTTCAAGCAACTCACCGACGTGCAGATGCGTGGCATCGTCGCCACGTCGCTGATGGTGATCAGCCTGATTTCGCTGATCGGCGTGGCTGGCGCGTTCCATGCCGGTGTGCGCATCGAACCCGTGGGCTGGGTGTTTATCGCGGCGAGCATCGTCGGCATGCTGATCGGCCGGCGCCTGTGTTCGGTGATCCCCGCCCGCACCTTGCAGGTGGGGTTTGCCAGCCTGTGTGTGGTGGTTGCAGCTGGAATGCTTGTGAACGCTTTGCTGTGAATTTGAAATGCCGTCCAACAGTTGAATCTCCCTTGTTTTTGAGCGATTCATCCCATCGCATCCCCCCACCCAGTACCCAAGTAGCATAGGTCCCGTCCCCCGCCCTTCGTACACTCATGCTTCAGAGGGGGAGGCAACGATGCACAACAGTGAAGGCGTAGTCAGTGCCATGTCCCAGGCCACCGATGCCGGGCAGGCCGCCGAGGAGTTGGCGCGGCAACTGTTGCATCCGTACCTGGGCTTCGTGCTGTTTTTCTGCTCGGCGTCCTACGACCTGCAGGCCCTGGGCCGCGCCCTGCAGGAGTGTTTCGGCAACGTGCGCGTGGTGGGCTGCACCAGCGCCGGCGAGATCACGCCCCAGGGCTATGGGCGCAATTGCATTACGGCGATGGGCTTCAACCATGCGCACTTTTCCATCGCCACGGAACTGATCGACCAGGTGGAACACTTCAGCCTGATCGACGCCCAGCAGATGGTCGAACGTCTGGTCGGCGGTTGCCGCAGCAATACCCTGGCACCGATCAAGGGCAACACCTTCGCCCTGACCCTGCTCGATGGCCTGTCCAGCCGCGAAGAAGTGGTGCTCGCCGCCCTCAGCGCGGCGCTCGGCGACATTCCGCATTTCGGCGGTTCGGCCGGCGACGACAACTTCCTCACCCACACCCATGTGTACTTCAACGGCGCCTTCCACAGCGGCGCGGCGGTGGTGGTGCTGGTCAATACCTGGCTGGACTTCGAGGTGTTCACCACCCACCACATCCTGCCGCGCAGTGAAAAGCTGGTGGTGACCGGCGCCGACAGCCCGTCACGCCGGGTTTTCGAGCTCAACGCCGAACCCGCCGCCGAAGAGTACGCGCGGCATATCGGCGTGGCCGTGGCCGACCTCGACCACCGCGTCTTCGCGGCGCACCCGCTGGCGGTGCGCATCCATGACCAGTACTACGTGCGCGCGATCCAACAAGTGCACGACGACCTGAGCCTGAGTTTCTACTGCGCGGTGGAAAACGGCATCGTCCTCACCGTGATGAAACCCGGGCCGATCCTGCCAAACCTGCAAACCCTGTTCGACGGCCTGCAAGCGCGTCTTGGCGACCTGCTGTTGACCATCGGCTGCGACTGCTTCCTGCGCCGCCTGGAGTTGGAAGACTCAGACAATCTGGAACAGATCGGCGGCTTCCTGCGCGACCAGCGGGTGATGGGTTTCAACACCTACGGAGAACAGTTCAATGGCATGCATATCAACCAGACCTTCACCGGGGTCGCCATTGCCCGAGGCCGGCGCTGAACTGCTCGCCCAGGTTGCCCAGCTGCAGCAGGACAACCACAAGCTGGCACGGATCAACGCGGCGCTGATCGAGCGCATCGAGTCCGGCATGGCCCAGGGCAATAACCCCTACACCACCTTCCAGCATTCGGTGGTGCTGGCCGAGCAGGTGCGCGAACGCACCGACGCGCTGAACCAGGCGATGGCCGAACTCAAGGCCAGCAACCACTTGCTGATCAACGCCCGGCTGCGCGCCGAAACCCTGCGCGGCGAACAGGCGGCGGCGCAAAAGGCCCAGGAAAGCGAACGCTGGATTCGCCTGATCACCGATAACGTCCCGGCCCTGATCGGCTACCTGAATGCCGACCTGGTCTATGAGTTCACCAACAAAGTCTATGAAGAATGGTATTGCTGGCCGCGCGGCATGATGCTCGGCCAGAGCCTGCGCGAAGTCCACAGCGAACAGCATTGCCAGCGCCTGGACGCCTACGTCGCCCGCGCCCTGGCCGGGGAGAGCGTGACCTTCGAGTTCGCCGAGACCAATATCAATAACCAGGAGCGCTACATGCTGCGCTCCTATGTGCCGAATATGCTGGCCAGCGGCGAAGTGGTGGGGATCTTCGTGCTGATCCGCGACATCACCGAACGCCGCCGCACCGCCGAAGCCCTGCACCAGGCCTATCAGCACCTGGAGCAGCGCGTGGCCCAGCGCACCTCGGAGCTCACCGCGCTTAACGACCAGTTGTTGCAGGAGATCGACGAGCGCCGGCGCATGGAGGCGCGCCTGCGCGAAGCCAAGCTCGAGGCCGAGCAGGCCAACCTGTCGAAAACCAAATTCCTCGCCGCTGTCAGCCATGACCTGCTGCAACCTTTGAATGCGGCGCGCCTGTTCACCAGCGCACTGCTGGAGCGGCCCAGCGAAACCCTGGTGCGCAACGTGAGCAATTCCCTGGAAGACGTGGAAAACCTGCTGGGCACCCTGGTGGATATTTCCAAGCTGGATGCCGGGGTGATCAAGGCCGACATCGCGCCGTTTGCCCTGAGTGAACTGCTGGATAACCTGGCCGCCGAGTACACCGAATTGGCCCGCAGCGAGGGCCTGGAATTGCATTTTGTCGGTTGTTCGGCGCTGGTGCGCAGCGATATTCAGTTGCTGGCGCGGATTCTGCGCAACCTGCTGAGCAATGCGCTTCGCTACACCTACAAGGGGCGGGTGGTACTGGGCTGTCGCCGCCAGCATCAGCGTTTGTCGATCCAGGTGTGGGACAGCGGCATGGGCATCGCCGAGGAGCGGTTGGAGGAGATTTTCCAGGAATTCAAGCGCGGCGATGTGCAGCGGCCCGACCAGGACCGTGGGCTGGGCCTGGGGCTGGCGATCGTGGAAAAGATCGCCGGGATCCTGGGGCATCGCATCAGCGTCAAATCCTGGCCGGGCAAGGGCTCGATGTTCTCGGTGGAGGTGCCGTTGAGCGCCACGGCGCCCAAGTCTCTGCCGATCCTGGCCATGAGCGAACCGATGCTCGAACGCCTGCAAGGCGCGCGGGTGTGGGTGCTGGATAACGACGCGGCGATCTGCGCGGGCATGCGCACCTTGCTCGAAGGCTGGGGCTGCCAGGTGATCACCGCGTTGTCCGAGCAGGACCTGGCGCGCCAGGTGGACAACTACCATGCCGAAGCCGACTTGCTGATCGCCGACTACCACCTCGACGACGACCAGAACGGCGTCGACGCCGTCGCCCGCATCAATGGACGCCGCGGCCGCGCGATACCGGCGCTGATGATCACCGCCAACTACAGCAATGAACTCAAGCTGCAAATTCGCGAGTTGGGGCACACGCTGATGCACAAGCCGGTGCGGCCGATGAAACTCAAGACCGCCATGAGCCACCTGCTCGGAAAATGAACGGCGAAATACCCACAAGTGGAGATCAAAATGTGGGAGGGGGCTTGCTCCCGATAGCGGTGGGTCAGTCGACATCATAACTGACTGATACACCGCCATCGGGGGCAAGCCCCCTCCCACCTTTGATTTGTGTTGTGTCTGGAAGATTGGCGGCGCTGATGCTCAAGACTGCCATGAGCCACCTGCTCGGCCGGCCCTGACAAACAGAGAACCAATGTGGGAGGGGGCTTGCCCCCGATAGCGGTGGTTCAGTCAAGTAGATGCCGACTGCTCCACTGCCATCGGGAGCAAGCCCCTCCCACATTTTATTTGTGTTGTGTCAGATGGGTCAGCGGCGCAGGTACGAGCCGAAATCGATATCCCCGGCACTGAGGATCGCCTGCACCCGGTTATGTACATTCAACTTGCGCAGGATCGCCGACACATGGGCCTTCACCGTGGTCTCGGCAATCTCCAGGGTGTAGGCGATCTGCTTGTTCGACTCGCCCTTGGTCATGCGCTCCAGCACCAGCAACTGCTTGCGCGTCAGGGCTTGCAGCAGTTCGGGGGCGAAGCCGGGATTTTCGTTGAGGCGTCGGTGGGTGCCGGGTTTCTGGGTGCGGATGATGTCCGGCGGCAGGTACACGTTGCCGTTGAGAATCTGCTGGATCGCCTCGGTCATTTGCAGGCGCGGCGAGGATTTGGTGATAAAGCCCACGGCGCCGTAGGTGATGGCTTGCAGCACGACCTGCTTGTCCTGCTCGGCCGAGACGATCACCACCGGAATGGTCGGCGCCTCGTTGCGCAGGTTGATCAGGCCATTGAGGCCATGCATGCCGGGCATGTTCAGGTCGAGCAGGATCAGGTCGAGGTCGTCGTGTTCCTGGGTCAATGCCAGGGCGCTGTCGAGGTCGGCGGTTTCCATCACTTCGCTGCCGGGGAAGCCGTCGCTGATGACGTTATGGATCGCTTCGCGAAACAGTGGGTGATCGTCGGCAATCAGGATTTTGTACATGGCCGTTCACCTTTCTTATTGTGAGGTTTGAAATGGCTCGGGTTGGGCGACCGTCACCGGCAGCTTCGCCGCTTCCCAGGCATCCAGGCCGTCGCGATACCAGTACACAGAGGTATAGCCGAGGTTGGCGGCACGTTTTACCGCGTTCCAACTCAGCCAGCAATCGGAGCGGCAATAGAAGACCAACGGTCGCTTGAGGTCGCCGCCGCTGTAGGCATACAAGTGGCGTACGAAATAGCTTTGCCACTCCGGCGTCAGGTCGCCGTCGCCGGTATTGGCCAGCCAGTGGCTGCCGGGCAGGTTGGCGTGGGGCTGGTCTTCGATGAAGCGGCCTTGCAGCCATTGGCGGCGGTACACGTCGATCAGCACCGGTGCCGGGCTTTGATTGAGCAGGGTTTGCAGGGCCGCGGTGTCGACGATCGTGGCGCCTGGCAGGTGGTCGGGCGTGGGGCTGCGGTACAGGCTGATGCGGTAGCCCTCGGCGGAAAACAGTGGGGTGTCGGCCTGGACGTGGGCGACGAACAGGCACAACAGCGCCAATAGAGGCAGTCGGGCAGGCAGCATGGCAGGGCAATCCTTATCGTTATGCGCGCATTACACGTGAGTCCCGAGCCCTTGGGAATGCGACGATAGACAGGAAAACCAGTACCAAAGTAGTAGTTTTGCCGCCTTCAGCCCTTTTTGCGCAACGCCGCATGCTGGGGATTGAAGGTCAGCACCGCCAACACCGCGAACAGCACGGTCAAGCCCAGGCACACCGCCAGGGCCAGGCCGGCGAAGCGTTGGTACAGGGCAAAGCGCACCAACTCCACGGCGTGGGTAAACGGGTTGACCGCGCACAGCCAGTACAGCCATTCGCTGGAGTCGCGCATCTTCCACAGCGGGTACAGCGCCGATGACAGGAAAAACAGCGGGAAGATCACGAAGTTCATCACCCCGGCAAAGTTCTCCAGTTGGCGGATCGCGTTCGACAGCAGCAAGCCCAGGGCACTCAACATCAAGGCCACCAGCAGCAACGCCGGCAGGGCGACGACCAGCCCCATGGCCGGCGGTTGCACGCCGTACACCCAGGCGATCGCCAGGAACCCATACACCTGCAACAGCGAAATCAGCGCGGTGGCCAACAGCTTGCTGCACAGCAAAAACGTGCGCGGCAGCGGGCTGGTCAGCAGCACGCGCATGCTGCCCATCTCGCGGTCGTAGACCATCGACAGCGAGCCCTGCATGCCGTTGAACAGCAGGATCATGCAGGCCAGCCCCGGGACGATGTACACCTCGTAGGGGATATAGGTGTTGTAGGGCTCGATCACCGAGATGCCCAACGCGGCGCGGAACCCGGCGGCGAATACCAGCAGCCACAGCAAGGGGCGCACCAGCGCACTGAGAAACCGCGTGCGCTGCAACACAAAGCGCAGCCACTCGCGCAGCACGATGCCGCGCAGGCATTGCCAGTAAGCGTTCATGCCGCCGCTCCCGTCGTGGTGGGGCGGGTCAAGCGCGCGAACACGCTGCCCAGGTCGCCGCCTTGTTGCGCGATCAAGGCATCGACTTGCCCACTGGCCACCAGGCGGCCCTGGTGCAGGATCATCAAGGCATCGTCGGCCTGTACTTCGTCGAGCAGGTGAGTGGTCCACAGCACGCTGATGCCGTGTTCGCAGCACAGGCTGCGCACGTGCTGGTTCAGCGCCAGGCGGCTGGCGGGGTCGAGGCCGACGCTGGCCTCATCCAATAGCAGCAGGCGCGGCTCATGCAGCAATGCGCGGGCGATTTCAACGCGGCGGCGGTGCCCGCCGTTGAGCTCGCGGACTTTTTCCCGGCGCCGTTCGGTGAGGGCCTGGCGGGCCAGTTCGGCGGCGACGCGCAGGTCGGTCTGGCGCCGCGACAAACCATGCAACGCAGCGTGGTAGCGCAGGTTCTGTTCCACGCTCAAGTCCAGGTCCAGGGTGCTTTGCTGGAACACCACACCCAGTTGTGTAAGGGCCGCACGCGGCGCCTCACGCAGGGAATGACCGCCCACGCGAATGTCGCCGCTTTGCAGGTCATACAGCCGCGTGAGCAGGGCGATCAAGGTGGATTTGCCGGCGCCATTGGGCCCCAGCAGCGCCGCAAAGCGCCCTGGTGCCAGGCTGAAACTCACCTCGCACAAGGCCTGCCGTGCGCCATAGGCGAAGCTCAGCTCGCGCACTTCCAGGGCGTTCATGGCGTGACCACCACGCCCCACGGATAACGCCCGACCTTCACCGACTTGATCACCTTTAGGCTGTCCACATCGATCACCGACACATCACCGCTCACGCCATTGGTGGCCAGCAACTGTTTCTCGTCCGGGGTAAATGCCATCTGCCACACGCGGCGGCCCACCAACAGGTAGTCGAGGACCTCGAAGGTCTTGGCGTCGATCACCGCCACATGGTTGGCCGGGCCGAGGGCGACAAAGCCGTACTTGCCGTCGGCGCTGAGCTTGATGCCGACCGGCTGGACTTTGTCCGGGTGCACGCCCTTGATCTTGAAGGTCAGGGTCTTGAGGATCGCGCGGCTGGCCACGTCGAGGATGGTCACGGTGCCGCCGATTTCCGCCGAGGCCCACAGCTGCGAGCCATCGTGGTTGAACTCGACGAAGCGCGGGCGCTGGTCCACCAGGGTGCTGTCGGCCAGGGTCTGGGTGCTGGTGTCGATCCAGTGCAGCATGTTGGTGGTTTCGCTGGTGTTCACCGCCCACTTGCCATCCGGGCTCACGGCCATGCCTTCGGGTTCGACGCCGACGTTGATCTGGCCGAGCACCTTGGAGGTCTCGGTGTCGATCACGGTGACCAGCGCATCGTCTTCGTTGGACACGTACAGCCAGCGGTTATTGGGGTGCAGGGCAAACTGCTCGGGGTCTTTGCCGGAGGGCAGTTCCTTGATGATCCTGCGCGTGGCCACGTCCATCACCTGCACGCGGTCCGAGTCGCTGGCGCAGATGTACAGCAGCTTGTTGTCATGGGACAGCAGCAAGCCTCGCGGACGCTGGCCGACCTTGAGGGTGTCGGTGACTTGCAGGGTCTGCATGTCGATCAGGCTCAGGCTGTTGTCTTTCTCGTTGGAGACCCAGGCGGTACTGGCCACGGCGTGCCCGGCGGCGAGCAGCAGGGCGCATGGGAGCAGGGTGCGGCGCATGGCGGATTCCTTATTATGGTGGGTAGGTGATCAAGGGAAGCGGCAGGTCACCTCGGGTTTGTCATAGCCCAGGCTGTCCATTTCGTTGGTGGGGTGCAGGAAACCGTCCTGGGGCGAGGTGCTGACCAGCGCGCGGGGCTGCACGATGGGAATCGGCTGGCGCAGTTGGCCGTTCCAGGGGCGGTAACTGAGCTTGCGGCCCTTGAACCCGTCCAGGGGCAGTTGCTCGCTGATGTCCAGTTGGCGGATCGCCATGGGCTCGACCTGGCGCAACTTGCTCACTGCACTGGCGACGCTGCGCACGGCCATCCAGGCGGCGAAGTCGCGGTCGTTCATCCAGCGCCCGGCCAGGGCCTCGAAGCGTTTCTGCAATTGGGCGGCGCCGTAGGTCTCGACGGTTTTGTGCCAGCCGGTGGGCGTCAGGCCCTGGGTGCCGGCGACGGGGCGCGGGTACCAGGTCTGGTAGGGCACGTACTCGCCGAAGTCGCCGCGCTCGTCGGCCACCAGCACCACGTCGTATTCGGCGGTCTGGGTGAACAGCGGCATATCCGCCTGGGCGCTGCGGCGTTGGTCGTTATCGAAACGCCAGGCCTTTTCCGCCACCAGCTGCACGCCGAAGCGTTTGGCGGCGCGCCGCAGGGCGGCGGCGTAGGCCTGGTCATCCTCGGTGGGGCCGACGATCAGCAGCGCTTTCTGCCATTTGCGCACGACCAGGAACTGCGCCAGGGCATCGGCGAGCATCGCGCGGCTGGGCAGGGTATGCAGCACGTTGCCCAGGCAGTCGCTGCTGCGCAGGCGGTCATCCGGGCTGCCGGCATTGAACAGCAGGCTGTCCGGCAGGGCTGCGCTGAGTTGGCGCAGGCTGGCGGCGGGTGCGTTGATCACGAACAGGCGCAGGCCCTGGGCATGCTGGGCCTGGGCGGCGGCGAGCAGCGCGTCCGGAGTGTCCACCGTGGCGCTGGTCAGGCTGTAGCGCTGGTTGAGAAAGGCGCCGGTGCTGTTGCTGTCGATGATCGCCAGTTCAGCGCCACGCCGCCCGGCATCGGCGGGCTCGGCAATCACATTCGACAGCAGCGGCCCCGGATCGGGCCGATAACCCAGGTAGCCGATCTGCACCTGCAAGGGCGCTTCGGCGGCCTGGCCGGTGGCGGCCCAGGCGATCGCCAGCAGGCAGATCACGGCGTAGGGGGCGAGCTGGCGCATAGGGCACTCCATGACAGGTAGCGCCAGCATAGGAACCCTGAACGTCGCTGCAAATATGCAGAAAGTAGCGCTGGGGCAGTACCAAGGTAGTAGCCCCGGGCGCGCCGTGGGGTTTTAGCATGGAGCACCACGGGCTCTATCCACAGGAGTGACACCAGCATGCGCGTCTTGTCGGCCTTGTGGCGCATCAACCTATGGGTGTGCGGCTTCTTCATCCTGGTGGCCTGCGCCTGCACCGCGCTGTTGCTGCACCAGGCCCTGGCCGATGTGGAGCGCGAGCTGCAATCGGCCGAAGCGGTGGTGCACTACCTGAGCGAAACCGCCGCGCGCGATCCGGCCAGCCTGCAACCCCACCTCACCGCGAGTTTGCGCCATGTGCGTGTGCACTGGCTGGCGAGCGGCGACACCGTGCAAGCGCCGGACGCGGACGGGCTGGACGCCTGGCTCGGGCGCCTGTTGTTTGCCGAGGCGCGGCGCAGTGCCCAGGTGCTGGACTTGCCGGACGGCCGGCGTGTGTCCATCGCTGTCGACCCACGGGATGAAATCGACGAGGTCTGGGACTCCCTGCAACAACTGCTGGGCCTGTGCGCACTGGCTCTGGCCCTGAGCCTGTTGACCATCCGCTGGGCGGTGCGCCGGGGCATGGGCGTGCTGGATGAATTGCTGCGCGCACTGCAACAGGTGTGCGCCGGCCAGCTCAATGTGCGCCTGCGCAGCCAAGGCGCGCCGGAAGCACGCCAACTGGCGCTGCACTTCAACCGCATGACCGACGCCCTGGAGCAGGCGCGCACCGATAACACCCGGCTTACCCAGACCCTGCTGGCGGTGCAGGAGCAGGAGCGCACCCACCTGGCCCAGACCCTGCACGATGACCTCGGCCAATACCTGGCCGGCATTCGCGCCCAGGCCTGCCTGTTGCGCCTGGCCACCGACCAGCCGCACCTGCTGGCGCCCACGGTGGCGCAACTCGAGGATCACTGCGAGCACTTGCAGCAAGGCTTCCGGGCACTGGTCCACGACCTTTATCCGGTGGCCCTGCAACACATGCCGATGGCCGAGGCGTTTGCGCTGCTGGTCACCCAGTGGCAGGCCAGCCATGGCATTCCCTGCCACCTGCAGGTCAGCACCGACCTGCCGCTGTTGCCCGGCGCCAGCAAGACTCATCTGTACCGCCTGCTCCAGGAAGCCCTGACCAACATCCTGCGGCATGCCGACGCCAGCCAGGTGCACGTGCGCCTGCAACATCGCGGTTCGCGCCTGCGCCTGTGGGTGCGTGATAACGGTCGCGGTGCAGACACGCCCCAGCGGCCCGGCGTGGGCCTGTATTCAATGGCCGAACGCGCCCGTTGCCTGGGCGGCGAATTGAAGATCATCAGCCAGCCCGGCGCCGGCTGGGCGTTGGCGTTGAACATGCCGTTGGAGGCCTCATGAATATTCTGTTGGTGGATGACCACGCGGTGGTACGCCAAGGCTATGCCAGCCTGTTGCGTGCGCTGCTGCCGGCCGTTGAAGTGCGCGAGGCGGCCAGTGGCGAAGAGGCGTTGAGCCGGGTCCAGGAAGCGCTGCCGCACCTGGTGATCATGGACTTCGGCCTGCCGGGCATCAGCGGCCTGGAAACCACCCGGCGCCTGCGCCAGCGCCTGCCGCACCTGCGCGTGCTGTTTTTCAGCATGCACGACGAGTTGCCCCTGGTGCGCCAGGCCCTGGAGGCGGGCGCCTCGGGCTACCTGACCAAAACCTCGGCACCCGAGGTGTTGATCGAAGCGGTGCGGCGCATCCTCGACGGTCACGCCTACATCGAACAGGCCCTGGCCACTGAACTGGCCTATACGCCCGGTGATCAACGTTTGCAGGGCATGACCCCGCGCGAGCTGGAAATCTTCCTGATGCTGGCCAGGGGCACGCCGACCCGAGCGATTGCCGACCAGCTGAATATCAGCAGCAAGACCGTGTCCAATCACCTGACCTTGCTCAAGAGCAAATTGCAGGTGAGTTCCCATGCCGAACTGGTGCACCTGGGGCTCGACATGGGCGTGGTGCGGGTGGTTGGATAACAGCGTATGCGCGGGGGGCTAGCGATCCCAGGTGGTGGGGCAGTCGATGCAGCCTTCCATATTGGCATCCTGGAAGTTCGCGTAGTGCTGGCGGCTGCCGGTGAGGGTGGCCTGTTCCAGGTTGCTCTCGCCGAACTTGGCTTCCTGCAGGTTGGCATCGCTGAGGTCGGCCCCTTGCAGGTCGGCCTTGCTCAACCAGGTCATTTCCAGGTCGGCCGCACGCAGGTTGGCCTTGTGCATTTTTGCCCCGGACAACCGCGCAAATTGCAGGTAGGCCGCGCTGAGGTTGGCGTTTTCGAACTGCGCACCTTGGGCGAACAGGCCCCAACCCTGGATCGCCATCAGCGTGGCGCCTCTGAAGTCGGCCAGGCGCAGGTTGGCCTGTTGCAGGCTGGCGCGGGTCAGGTTGGCGCCTTGCAGTCGGGCTTTTTCCAGGTTGGCCAGGTCGAGGTTGGCATGGCGCAGATCCGCCTCGCGCAGGTCGGCGCCGGCCAGGTTCATCTTGCTCAAGTCCTGGTTGCGCAGGTTGGCGCCCTTGAGGTTGGCGCCGGGGCATTGGCTGTGTGCGGCGATGGTGCAGCCGTTGATGATCAGCGGCGCATCGTCGCCGTCGTCGGCGTGGGCCACGGGCAGGCAGAGCAGGAGTAACAAGGGCAGGTAGTTCATCGTACGACCTCTGGGGATCCTGTGGTGAGCGGGCTTGTTGTGGTGAGCGGGCTTGCCCCGCGCTCGGCTGCGCAGCAGTCGTAAACCCTGAGCGCACGGAGGTGCTGGAGGAATGCCGGGGCCGCTTCGCAGCCCTGCGCGGGGCAAGCCCGCTCACCACAAGGGAAGAAGCCGCCTGCTGCAAAAAGCGGCCCGGCATTCTCGCGGAGGTTATTTTTGCGCGGTCTTCTGATCCCAGCTCGGGATCTTGAACACCCAGAACGACCCGCCTTGTGCCACCGGCTTGGTCAGCTCGGCCATGTCGCCGCCCCACAATGGCACCGCGCCGCCGTAGCCGACGGTGACGCCGACATACTGCTCGCCATCCTGCTCCCAGGTGATCGGCGGCGAAACGATGCCGCTGCCGGTCTGGAACTTCCACAGCTCCTTGCCGGTTTTCGCGTCGAAGGCCTTGAAGAAACCGTCGCCGGTACCGGTAAACACCAGGTTGCCCTTGGTCGCCAGCACGCCGGCCCACAGCGGCAAGGCTTCCTTGTGCTCCCACACCACCTTGCCGGTGGTCGGGTTCATTGCGCGCAGGGTGCCGACGTGGTCGTCATACATGCGCTTGATGCGAAAACCCATCCCCAGGTACGCCGAGCCTTTCTTGTAGTTGACCTCTTCGGTCCAGTATTCCTCTTTCCACTGGTTGCCCGGGATGTAGAACAGGCCGGTGTCCTGGCTGTAGGCCATGGGGTTCCAGTTCTTGCCCCCCAGGAACGGCGGCGAGACTTCCACCGGTTTGCCTTTGGTTTCACCCGGCAAGGGTTTGGCCGGACGCTGGCCTTCGTTCTCCACCGGACGCCCGGTCTTCAGGTCGATATGGCTGGCCCAGGTGATGTTGTCGACGAACGGGAAGGCGTTCTGCAGCTTGCCGTTGTTACGGTCCACCACATAGAAAAAGCCGTTGCGGTCGGCGTGGCCGGTGGCCTTGACTACCTTGCCGTCCTTGTCCTTGTAGTCGAACAGCACCAGCTCGTTGTTGCCGGAGAAGTCCCAGGCATCGTTCGGGGTGTGCTGGTAGAACCACTTCACTTCGCCGGTGCTCGGGTCGACGCCGACCTGGCCGGAGGTGTAGAGGCTGTCGAAGTCGTGGGGGTTGCCGTCCTTGGCGGTGCGCGCCCAGGTGTTCCACGGGCCGGGGTTGCCGGCACCGACGATGATCGTGTTGGTCTCGGCATCGAAGCTCGCGCTCTGCCAAGGAGCGCCGCCGCCGTGGCTCCAGGCCTCGACCTTGCCGGTTGCGGTGGTCGGGTCATCCGGCCACGAAGGCGCCTTGACGTCGCCGGTGGTGGTGCTGTCCTTGCCGTTGAGGCGGCCCATATGGCCTTCCACGAACGGGCGCATCCACACTTCTTCCCCGGTATCCGGGTCGCGGGCAAACAGCTGGCCGACCACGCCGAATTCATCGCCGGAGCTGCCGTGGATCAGCAGCACTTTGCCGCTGACCTTGTCTTTGATCAGCACCGGGGCGCCGGTCATGGTGTAGCCCGCGGCGTGATCGCCGAACTTCTTGTTCCACACCACTTTGCCGGTGTGCTTGTCGAGGGCGATCAGGCGTGCGTCGAGGGTGCCGAAGTAGATCTTGTCGCCGAAGATCGCCGCACCGCGGTTGACCACGTCGCAGCACGGGCGAATGTTGTCGGGCAGGCGGTGGTTGTAGGTCCACAGGCGCTTGCCGGTCTTGGCGTCGAGGGCGAACACCCGGGAATAGGAGCCGGTGACGTAGACCACGCCGTCGCTGACGATGGCCTGGGACTCCTGGCCACGTTGCTTCTCATCGCCGAACGAGTAGGACCAGGCCGGGGTGAGCTTGAACACGTTCTTGTCGTTGACCTGGGCCAGCGGGCTCCAGCGCTGGGCGTTGGTGCCCATGCCGTATTGCAGCACGTCCTGGGTGGTCAGGTGGTCGTTGGCGATGTCTTCCCAGGTGACATTGTGCGTCGGCTTGGCGGGTTCGGCGGCGGCAAACGTTGCCGCACTGAGGGACAGGCTGCCCACCAGCACGAAGGCTTGCACGGCAAGGCTTAAAGGTGAGCGGGCGGGTAGCGATCTTATTGTCATGGTTGCAGTTCCCAGTGGAGGTTTTGGCCTGCACAGGGTGGAACGCCGGGGCGCCGGGCGGATACGGAAAAACTCCCGCTGTGGCCGGGAAGACTTCCCGAGGCGCCGCTGTTTTAGGCGTGCCCCACAAGCCCTACTACCAAGGGAGGAGAGGGCGGCCACCAAAGCAGCATACGGCCCATGCCCCGGGGTTTCTAAGATGGTTGCCATAGCCTCTGCAATGAGGTTTTGCGTGCAATCCTGAGGGCAAAAATAATGACAACAAAACACAATGCCTTGCTCGTCGCCGGGCTGTTGGTCGGTGTGATCGCCGGGGGCTCCGCCTGGGCCCATGGCAACGTGGTCCCGCAAGCGGTGGAAACCAAGGGCCTGACCTCGATCAAGGACGCCGGCGTGCCGGTCAACGAAGACGGCTGGGCGGCGGTCAATCCGTACCGCACCTCGCCTGAACACGACCGCGCCGTGGAAATCGGCTCGTCCGCCTACAACCAGAACTGCGCCGCCTGCCACGGCCTGGAAGCCAAGTCCGGCGGCATCGCCCCCGACCTGCGCATGCTCGATGTGGGCGAAGCCGGTGATGAGTGGTTCGTCGAGCGCGTACGCCATGGCGCGGTGCGTGACGGCCGCGTGTACATGCCGAAAATGGCCGACTACCTGAGCCAGGAAGCCTTGTGGGCCGTGCGCACCTACCTGGACAGCGTGCACGTCGAGGAGTAAGCCATGCGCCTGTTCGCTTATGTGCTTGGCCTGGCCCTGCTGTGTTGCCAGCCGGCACAGGCGCAGGTGCGCAGCTATGACCAGATGATCGCCGCCGGCGAAATCAACGTGGCGGTGTACAAGGATTTTGCCCCCTACAGCTTCAAGGACGGCGCCACCGCGCGCGGGGTCGACGTGGAACTGGCCCAGGCCCTGGCCACGGCGCTGGGGGTACGGCTCACGTTGATCTGGGCGCCGGCCGGCGAGAAGCTCGACGACGACCTGCGCGACTACATCTGGCGCGGCAGTCCGTTGCACAACCAGCAACTGGCCGACCTGATGATGCGCGCGCCCTACGACCGCGATTACGCGCAAAAGCGCAACGACCAGGGCGAACTGGAAAACGGCCATGTGGTGATGTTCGGGCCGTACCAGAACGAACAATGGCAGGTGGCCTACGATCGTCGGCGCCTGGACACGGTCGCCAGCGTGGCGGTGTTCGAGCAGCACCCGATTGGCGTCGAAGTCGACAGTGTGCCGTCGTTCTACCTCACCTCGGTGTTCAACGGCATGCTCGCCGCCAGGACCCATCACTACCCCGACGTCCCCCAGGCCTTTGCGGCGATGAAAGCCGGTGAGGTCGATGCGGTGATGGCGATGCGCGGCGAAGTCGATTGGCAGGTGCATGAAGCCCACGACCCGCAACTGGCCCTCGCCGAAAACGCCTACCCGAACATGGGCAAGCAACGCTGGGAGATCGGCATGGCAGTGCACGAGAGCAATCGCCAGTTGGCCTACGCGGTGGAAGAGGCGCTGGAAGGCCTGATCCGCGACGGCGCGGTGCAAGCCATCTATGCCCGTTACGGCCTGCAGTACGAAGTGCCCGAGATGTATCAATAGGAGCAGGGGATGAACTGGCGACTGAGCTGCATCCTGGCCTGCTGGCTGCCGCTGGCGGCGCACGCCGTGGAGGTCGACCCGGTGCCGTCGGTGATGTGGGACTTCTATCACAAGCAGTTCCTGGCGCAGGCGCCGTTCGTGTTCGACGACCGAGTCAAGCTGCTCGCGCCGCCGTTCGCCGAAGATGCGCGTCAGGTGCCCCTGGAAATCGACGCCCGCGCCTTCAACGGCCATGTGGTGAAGATCCTGGCCTGGGCCGAGCTCAACCCATTGCCGAAAATCGTCGACTTCCAGCCCAAGGCCGGGGTGCTGCCATGGCTGTCGCTGCGGATTCGTATCGAGCAGGCCACCCCGTTGCGGGCGGCGGTGCTCACCGATGACGGCCTGTGGCACGTGGGCTCGACCCTGATCGACGCGGCCGGTGGCGGCTGCACCGCGCCCAGCGTGGTACGCACCCAGCCGGGCTGGGAAGAGCACATCGGCGAAGTGCTCGGCGGCCGTTACCCGCGTGGCGAGTTCAGCCGCGTGCGTGTGCAGGTGGCGCACCCGATGGACAACGGCATGGTCAGCGGCATCCCCGAGTTTTTTATCAACCATGCGCAACTGCGCGGCCAGGACGGCCAGGTGCTGGCTGACCTTGAGCTGTTCCCGGCGGTCAGCGAAAACCCCAACCTGGCCTTTGATATCGCCGCGCCGGGGGCCACCCGCCTGGTGCTGCGCGACAACAGCGGCAATGAGTTCGACGCGGCCATCCCCTGACCAGAAGGAGCGCGGCATGCGCTGGATTCTATTGTTATGCCTGGGCCTGAGCCTGCCCGCCCTGGCGGACCTCGACTACGCCCTTGCGCCCCGGCTGATCGCCGACGACACCTGGCTGCTCGAAGGCAGTACCGACAATTTTGCCAAGGCCAACGGCGGCAATATCGTCAACACCGCCTTCATCGTCACCGAGGCCGGTGTGGTGGTGATCGATACCGGACCGTCGCGGCGCTACGGCGAAGCCATGCGCGAGGCCATCGCCCGTGTCACCCCCAAGCCGGTGATCCAGGTACTGATTACCCATCATCACCCCGACCATGCGCTGGGCAACCAGGCCTTCAAGGACGTGCCCATCGGCGCCCTGGCCGAGACCACGCGGCTGCTGCACGAGCAGGGCGACGGCATGGCGGAAAACCTCTACCGCATGGTCGGCGACTGGATGCGCGGCACCGAGGTGGTGTTGCCCACCCAGGTGCTGCAGCCCGGTGTGCTGAGCGTGGGCCGCCATGACCTGCGCCTGCTCGCGCTCAGCGGCCACACCGGCGCCGACCTGGCGATCTTCGACCAGGGCACCGGCGTGTTGTTCGCCGGCGACCTGGTGTTTTACCAGCGCGCCCTCACCACCCCCAACAGCCCGGGGCTGGCGGTGTGGCTGGCGGACCTCGGCACCCTGCAAGCCTTGCCCTGGACCCTGATCGTGCCCGGCCATGGCCCGGTGGCCAGCGACGCGCAACCCTTTACGCAGATGCGCGACTACCTGACCTGGCTCGATCAACTGCTGCGTGACGGGGCCGCCCAGGGCAGCGACATGGCCGAGATGATCCGCAGCCCCATCCCCGCACGCTTCGCCGCGATCAGCCTGAGCCGCTATGAGTTGATCCGCAGCGTCAGCCACCTGTACCCGCGGTACGAGCGCGAACAGATGCAACGCGTGGATTCGCCGCGCTGACCCGCTACTAAGGAACTAGCAAACTCGATACTGCGGTCAATTGTGACAACGGCCCCTGCGCCCAAGAATCTGCACCAGACCGGGAAAATTTCCCGGGTATAACAAAAAACCGCAGAGGTAGCCGTCATGACCCAACCCGCACGTCGCCAACCCTTCGCCTTGAGTGTGTTGCTCGGTGCCATCCTGTTATCCGGCCAGGCCATGGCCTCGGTCAGCGATGAGGACATCCTCCAGGACCCGAAAAACCCCGGGCAGATCGTCACCAACGGCCTGGGCGTGCAGGGCCAGCGCTACAGCCCCCTCGATACCCTGAACGTCGACAACGTCAAGGACCTGCGCCCGGTCTGGGCGTTTTCCTTTGGCGGCGAGAAGCAGCGTGGGCAACAGGCGCAGCCGATGATCAAGGACGGGGTGATGTACCTCACCGGTTCCTACTCGCGGGTGTTCGCGGTGGATGCGCGCACCGGCAAGAAGCTCTGGCAGTACGATGCGCGTCTGCCCGATGACATCCGCCCGTGCTGTGACGTGATCAACCGTGGCGTGGCGCTGTACGGCGACCTGGTGTTCTTCGGCACCCTCGACGCCAAGCTGGTGGCGCTGAACAAAGACACCGGCAAAGTGGTGTGGAGCAAGCAGGTCGCCGACCACAAGGAAGGCTACTCGATCAGCGCCGCGCCCCTGGTGGTCAACGGCAAGCTGATCACCGGCGTGGCCGGTGGCGAATTCGGCGTGGTCGGCAAGATCCAGGCCTATGACCCGAAAAACGGCGAGCTGCTGTGGAGCCGCCCGACGGTCGAAGGCCATATGGGTTATGTCTACAAGGACGGCAAAGCCGTGGAAAACGGCATCTCCGGCGGCGAGGCGGGCAAGACCTGGCCGGGCGACCTGTGGAAAACCGGCGGCGCCGCACCGTGGCTGGGCGGCTACTACGACCCGGAAACCAACCTGCTGCTGTTCGGCACCGGCAACCCGGCGCCGTGGAACTCGCACCTGCGCCCCGGCGACAACCTCTACTCGTCCTCGCGCCTGGCGCTGAACCCGGACGACGGCACCATCAAGTGGCACTTCCAGAGCACGCCCCACGACGGCTGGGACTATGACGGCGTCAACGAGCTGATCGCCTTCAACTACACCGAAGGCGGCAAGGAAATCAAAGCGGCGGCCACCGCCGACCGCAACGGCTTCTTCTACGTGCTCGACCGCACCAACGGCAAGTTCATCCGCGGCTTCCCGTTTGTCGACAAGATCACCTGGGCCAGCGGCCTGGATAAGGACGGTCGACCGATCTACAACGAAGCCAGCCGCCCAGGCGCGCCGGGCAGCGAAACCAAGGGCACCTCGGTGTTTGTCGCGCCGGCGTTCCTCGGTGCGAAGAACTGGATGCCGATGGCCTATAACCGCGACACCGGGCTGTTCTATGTGCCGTCCAACGAGTGGGGCATGGACATCTGGAACGAAGGCATCGCCTACAAGAAGGGCGCGGCGTTCCTTGGCGCCGGCTTCACCATCAAGCCGCTGAACGAAGACTACATCGGCGTACTGCGCGCCATCGACCCGAAGACCGGCAAGGAAGTCTGGCGCCACAAGAACTTTGCGCCGCTGTGGGGCGGGGTGCTGACCACCAAGGGCAACCTGGTGTTCACCGGCACGCCGGAAGGCTTCCTGCAGGCGTTCAACGCCAAGACCGGCGAGAAGGTCTGGGAATTCCAGACCGGCTCCGGCGTGCTCGGCTCGCCTGTGACCTGGGAAATGGACGGCGAACAGTACGTCTCGGTGCTCTCCGGCTGGGGCGGCGCCGTGCCGTTGTGGGGCGGTGAAGTGGCCAAGCGCATCAAGGACTTCAACCAGGGCGGCATGCTCTGGACCTTCAAGCTGCCCAAAGAGCTGGTCGCCAGGCACTGAAACTACGACCAAATGACAAGTGCCCCCCTGCCAACGGCGCATTCGCCCGCCAGCGGGGGCTCTTTACTATCGGGTCATCGCCTGTTGACCGACAGGCCCGGACCCAGACAGAGGCTTTAACATGATCTACGCACAACCTGGCACCCCTGGCGCCATCGTCAGCTTCAAGCAGCGCTACGGCAATTACATCGGCGGCGAGTTCGTCGCCCCGCTCAGTGGTGAGTACTTCACCAACACCTCGCCGGTGACCGGTGAAGCGATCGCCGAATTCCCGCGCTCCAACGCCGCCGATATCGACAAGGCCCTTGACGCTGCCCATGCCGCCGCCGACGCCTGGGGCAAGACCTCGCCCCAGGATCGCTCCCTGGTGCTGCTGAAAATCGCCGACCGTATCGAGCAGCACCTCGAAGTGCTGGCCGTGACCGAAAGCTGGGACAACGGCAAGGCCGTGCGCGAAACCCTCAACGCCGACGTGCCCCTGGCCGCCGACCACTTCCGCTACTTCGCCGGCTGCATCCGCGCCCAGGAAGGCGGCGCCGCCGAGATCAACGAACACACCGCGGCCTATCACTTCCATGAGCCATTGGGCGTGGTCGGGCAGATCATTCCGTGGAACTTCCCGCTGCTGATGGCCGCCTGGAAACTCGCCCCGGCCCTGGCCGCCGGCAACTGCATCGTGCTCAAGCCGGCTGAGCAGACGCCGCTGTCGATCATGGTGTTTGCCGAGTTGATCAATGACCTGCTGCCACCGGGCGTGCTGAATATCGTCCAGGGCTTTGGCCGCGAAGCCGGGGAGGCGCTGGCCACCAGCAAGCGCATCGCCAAGATCGCCTTTACCGGCTCGACCCCAATCGGTGCGCACATCATGCATGCGGCCGCCGAGAACCTCATTCCCTCCACCGTGGAACTGGGCGGCAAGTCGCCGAACATCTTCTTCGAAGACATCATGCAGGCTGAGCCGCAGTTCATCGAAAAAGCCGCCGAAGGCCTGGTGCTGGCGTTCTTCAACCAGGGCGAAGTGTGCACCTGCCCGTCGCGGGCGCTGGTGCAGGAGTCGATCTACGACGACTTCATGAAAGTGGTGATGAAGAAGATCGTCAAGATCAAGCGCGGCAACCCGCTGGACACCGAGACCATGGTCGGCGCCCAGGCGTCCGAGCAGCAATACGACAAGATCCTCTCCTACCTCAAGATCGCCCAGGAAGAGGGCGCCGAGCTGCTCACCGGCGGCGCGGCCGAGCGCCTGGAGGGCGACCTGTCCAGCGGTTACTACATCCAGCCGACCCTGCTCAAGGGCCACAACAAGATGCGCGTGTTCCAGGAGGAAATCTTCGGCCCGGTGGTGGGTATCACCACCTTCAAGGACGAAGCCGAAGCCCTGGCGATTGCCAACGACAGCGAATTCGGCCTCGGCGCCGGGCTGTGGACCCGCGACATCAACCGCGCCTACCGCATGGGCCGGGCGATCAAGGCCGGTCGCGTGTGGACCAACTGTTATCACCTGTACCCGGCGCATGCGGCGTTTGGCGGTTACAAGAAGTCGGGCGTGGGGCGTGAGAACCACAAGATGATGCTCGATCACTACCAGCAGACCAAGAATTTGCTGGTGAGCTACGACATCAATCCATTGGGTTTCTTCTAACCCTCTGATTGCAATGCGGTCCCCTGTGGGAGGGGGCTTGCTCCCGATGGCGGTGGGTCAGAGGCATAAATGCTGGCTGACACACCGCCATCGGGAGCAAGCCCCCTCCCACATTTTGCTCCCTGTACATTCGCGACTAATGCAGTGCGGCATTTACTTCGAAAGTAGCATTCGCACCCCCATCCCCCCATGCATTAATGCCTTTACCGGAATCTTCCGGCACAACAAGAGGACTCTCCCCATGTGGACCAAACCCGCCTTCACCGACCTGCGTATCGGCTTCGAAGTGACCATGTACTTCGCCAGCCGCTGATCCATCTCCGGCCAGCCTCGCGCTGGCCGGTGCCCTATTGGGAATGACCCTTTGGTCTGATTGCAAACGCCTGGGAATGGGTTAGTGTGGAGCGCATCTCCCCAAAATAATAACAACAGGCTTTCCAATGAGCCCCAATCTGAGCCTCCTGCGTAAATTCGTCTCGCCTGAAATCATCTTCGGTGCCGGCTGTCGGCACAACGTCGGTAACTACGCCAAGACCTTTGGTGCGCGCAAGGTCCTGGTGGTCAGCGACCCCGGTGTGATCGCCGCCGGATGGGTCGCCGATGTGGAAGCCAGCCTGCAGGCCATCGGCATCGACTACTGCCTGTACAGCGCCGTGTCGCCCAACCCGCGCGTCGAGGAAGTGATGCTCGGTGCCGAGGTGTACCGGGAAAACCATTGCGACGTGATCGTGGCCATCGGCGGCGGCAGCCCCATGGACTGCGGCAAGGCCATCGGCATTGTGGTCGCCCATGGGCGCTGCATCCTCGAGTTCGAAGGCGTGGACACCATCCGCGTGCCGAGCCCGCCGCTGATCCTGATCCCCACCACCGCCGGCACCTCGGCGGATGTCTCGCAGTTCGTGATCATTTCCAACCAGCAGGAACGCATGAAGTTCTCCATCGTCAGCAAGGCGGTGGTGCCGGATGTGTCGCTGATCGACCCGGAAACCACGGCGAGCATGGACCCGTTCCTGTCCGCCTGTACCGGCATCGACGCGCTGGTGCATGCGATCGAGGCATTCGTGTCCACCGGCCACGGCCCGCTGACCGACCCCCATGCGCTGGAGGCCATGCGCCTGATCAACGGCAACCTGGTGCAGATGATCGCCAACCCCGGCGATATTGCCCTGCGCGAGAAGATCATGCTCGGCAGCATGCAGGCAGGGTTGGCGTTCTCCAATGCGATCCTCGGCGCGGTGCATGCCATGTCCCACAGCCTCGGCGGGTTTCTCGACCTGCCCCATGGCTTGTGCAACGCGGTCCTGGTGGAACACGTGGTGGCGTTCAACTACAACTCGGCGCCGGAGCGCTTCAAGGTGATTGCCGAGACCTTTGGCATTGACTGCCGGGGGCTCAACCATCGGCAGATTCGCGGGCGGCTGGTGGAGCATCTGATTGCGCTGAAGCACGCCATCGGCTTCCATGAAACCCTCGGCCTGCATGGCGTGCGCGTGGCGGACATTCCGTTCCTGTCCCAGCATGCGATGCACGACCCGTGCATCCTCACCAACCCGCGCGAGTCCAGCCAGCGTGATGTCGAGGTGGTGTATGGCGAAGCGCTCTGACGACCAGCAACAGGCCCTCGCCGGTCTGTTGGGCCTGGGCAATCACTCGGCGCGCAAGAGCCACTACCCGGAACTCACCGCGCGTCTCGACGAACTGGAGGCCGAGCGCAACCGCTATATCCGTCTCAACGATGAATTGGAGCAGCGCGTGGCGGCGCGCACCGATGAACTGCTGGAAGCCAACCGCAACCTGCAACAGCAGATCGCCCAGCGCGAGCAGGTCGAGCAGGAGCTGCGCGATGCCCGCGATGCCGCCGAGGCCGCCAACCGCAGCAAGGACAAATACCTCGCCGCCGCCAGCCATGACCTGTTGCAGCCACTCAACGCCGCGCGACTGCTGATCTCCACCTTGCGCGAGCGCAACCTGCCCAGCGTCGAACAGGTGCTGGTGGAACGTACGCACCAGGCCCTGGAAGGCGCCGAGGATTTGCTCACCGACCTGCTGGATATTTCGCGGCTCGACCAGGCGGCGGTCAAGCCCGATGTGGCGCTGTATCGCCTGGATGAGCTGTTTGCGCCGCTGGTCTCGGAGTTCCAGTCGGTGGCGCTGGCGGCCGGGCTGAACCTGCGCGCGCGTACCGGACATTACGCGATTCGCACCGACCTGCGCCTGGTGACGCGGATCCTGCGCAACTTCCTCAGCAACGCCTGTCGCTACACCGACGAGGGCTGCATCCTGCTCGGCGCGCGCCGACGTGGCGATCGCCTGCGCCTGGAAGTGTGGGACACCGGGCGCGGCATCGCGGCCGACCGCCTCGACGCGATCTTCCTTGAATTCAACCAGCTCGACGTCGGCCGTGCCTCGGACCGCAAAGGCGTAGGGCTGGGCCTGGCGATTGTCGAGCGCATCGCCGAGATCCTCGGCTACCCGGTGGCAGTCCGTTCGTGGCCGGGGCGCGGCTCGATGTTCAGTATCGAGGTGCCTATCAGCGAAGAGATGCCCCTGGCGATCAGCCAGCTGCCGGTGCTACCGACCACGGGCAACCCGCTGCCGGGAAGGCGCCTGCTGGTGATCGACAACGAGGTGAGCATCCTCGACAGCATGCGTGCGCTGCTGGCGCAGTGGGGCTGCGAGGTAATTACCGCCACCGACCAGGCCGGGGCGTTGCTGGCGTTGCAGGGCAGGGCGCCGGAGCTGATCCTGGCCGACTACCACCTCGACCATGGCGTGGTGGGCTGCGCGGTGGTCAAGCACCTGCGCGAGCATTTCGCGCAGAACATCCCCGCCGTGATCATCACCGCCGACCGTACCGACCAGTGCCGCCGCGCGCTGCGCCGGCTGGACGCGCCGTTGCTGAACAAACCGCTCAAGCCCGGCAAGTTGCGGGCGGTGTTGAGCCAGTTATTGACCTCGGGTTGATACCCGTCAACACCTGTTGCGGCGCTTTGCCCCATGCTGCCTCCCTGATTCAGAGCCCGACGGAGCCCGCCATGAACGCCCCCGCAACAACCGCAGCCTCTTTCAAGTTGCCCCTGGGCCTGGTGATCGGCGTACTGGTGATGGTCGGCGTGCTGCTGTTGCCGCTGCCCGCCGACCTGCCGGTGGCCGGGCAGCGCATGCTGGCGATCCTCGCGTTTGCCGTGGTGGTGTGGATCACCGAGGCGGTGTCCTATGAAGCCAGCGCGATCATGATCACCTCGCTCATGGCGTTTTTGCTCGGCACCGCGCCGTCGCTGCAAGACCCCACGCACCTGATCGGCTCCAGCCCGGCCATCAGCATGGCGCTTACCGGCTTTTCCAACCCGGCACTGGCCCTGGTGGCGGGCGCGTTGTTCATTGCGGCGGCCATGACCCACACCGGCCTGGACCGGCGCATCGCCCTGGTGACCCTGACCCGCGTCGGCACCAGCACCCGCGGCATTCTGCTCGGGGCGATTGCGGTGACCATCCTGCTCAGCCTCGTGGTGCCCAGCGCCACGGCGCGCAGCGCCTGTGTGGTGCCGATCATGATGGGCGTGGTCGCCGCGTTTGGCGTGGACAAGCGCTCCAACATCGCTGCCGGCCTGATGATCGTGGTGGCCCAGGGCACCAGCATCTGGAACGTCGGCATCCAGACCGCCGCCGCGCAAAACCTGCTGACCGTGGGCTTTATGGACAAGATGCTCGGCCAGCGCGTGTCGTGGATCGACTGGCTGATCGCCGGTGCGCCGTGGGCGGTGATCATGTCGGCGGTGTTGCTGTTCCTGGTGATCAAGCTGCTGCCGCCGGAAACCGACAGCATCCCCGGTGGCAAGGAGGCCGTGGCCCAGTCCCTGGTGGACATCGGCCCGATGACCGGCCCGCAGAAACGTTTGCTGACGGTGTCGGTGCTGCTGCTGTTGGCATGGGCCACGGAAGGGCGCCTGCACCCGTTCGACACCACCTCGACCACCTACGCCGGGTTGGTGTTCCTGCTGCTGCCGGGCATCGGGGTGATGACCTGGAAAGATGTGCAATCGCGCATTCCGTGGGGCACGGTGATCGTGTTTGGCGTGGGCATCAGCCTCGGTACCGCATTGCTGACCACCCAGGCCGGGCAATGGCTGGGGTCCCAGGTGGTGGCGCACACCGGCCTGGATCAGGTCGGGCCGCTGGGGGTATTTGCGATCCTGGGGGC
This sequence comes from Pseudomonas sp. LAMO17WK12:I1, assembly GCF_900177315.1. Taxonomy (NCBI): domain Bacteria; kingdom Pseudomonadati; phylum Pseudomonadota; class Gammaproteobacteria; order Pseudomonadales; family Pseudomonadaceae; genus Pseudomonas; species Pseudomonas sp. LAMO17WK12:I1. The sequence goes on from NZ_FWZV01000012.1 coordinate 88,354, forward strand.
GTTTCTGATTGTGATCCACCTGGGCTTTGCCAGCGCCACGGCACTGACCTCGGCGTTGTTGCCGATATTGATTGCGGTGCTGCAGACCTTGCCGGGGGAGTTCAACCGCTTGGGCATGACCATGCTGTTGGGGTTTGTGATGAGCTACGGGTTTATCCTGCCGATCAATGCGCCGCAGAACATGGTGTGCCTGGGGACGGGGACGTTTACGGCGCGGCAGTTTGCCAAGGTGGGGATCCTGGTGACGTTGATCGGGTATGGGTTGATGTTGGTGTTTGCGGCGACTTACTGGAGCTGGCTCGGTTGGATCTGATTTGAAATGCGTTTCTGGATGCCCATGAGATCCACTGTGGATGTGGTGAGCGGGCTTGTCCCGCGCTGGGCTGCTCGGCAGCCCCAAAACCAGCCACTGCGCAATATCGGGTACACCCCATTCGTCCTTCATTGGGGGCGCTTCGCACCCCAACGCGGGAAAAGTCTGCATCGCCATCAGCTTGAGCGTTGGGTGGGCTTAGTCATAGGACCTTGATCACCACCTTGCCCTTGGCTCTGCCCCGTTCGACGTAGCTCAAGGCCTCAGCCGTTGCCTCGAGAGGGAAGGTTCGGTCGATCACCGGTGTGATGGTGCCGGACTCGACGAGCGCGGTGATTTTCTGCAACTGCGCACCGCTCGCGCGCATGAACACGAACCCATAGTCGACGCCCTGCCTGCGGGCTTTTCTGCGTATGCCGCTGCTTAATAGGCGCATGATCCAACCGAGTCCCCAGGACAGCTTTTGCTCGCGTGCGAACTCGGCGGTCGGTGGTCCCGAGATGGAGATGAGCTGCCCACCCGGCTTGAGAATGCGCAGGGATTTTTCCAGTTCGGCGGGGCCGAGGCTGTTCAGGACGACGTCGTAGTCACGCAACAGGTTTTCGACGTTTTGCTGCGTGTAGTCGATGACCACGTCCGCTCCCAACGCCTTGACCCACTCCACGTTGGCGGTGCTGGTCGTGGTGGCAACGAAAGCCCCCAGGTGTTTTGCAAGCTGGATGGCAATGCTGCCGACACCACCGGAGCCCGCCTGGATAAAGACTTTTTGCCCCTTCTTCACGCGGGCTGTTTCAACCAGCACCTGCCAGGCGGTCAGTGCCACCAGGGGCAGGGCGGCGGCTTGTTCCATGCTGGTGTTGTTGGGTTTCAGTGCGAGGGCACTCTCCTCAATCGCGATCAGCTCGGCAAAGCCACCGATGCGCGCGTCGGGCGGGCGCGCGTAGACCTCGTCACCGGGCTTGAAGGTGCGCACGCCTGACCCTACGCGAACGACGACGCCGGCCAGGTCGTTGCCCATGATCAGCGGGAATGTGTAGGGCAGGATCAGTTTGAATTCACCCTTGCTGATCTTCGAATCCAGCTGGTTGACGCTGCTGGCATGTACCTTGACCAGTACGTCGTGGATGCCCGGTTCCGGGTCCGGTACCTCGGCAAGGCGTCCTTGATGCTTGCCGTAACGGTCGATCAGGAAGGCTTTCATCGTTCGGTTCCCATGGCTATAGGTGACAATCACGCCTTGGCTTGATAGCGCTCGGCGACGACCGACTGGCGAATCTCTGACAGCAAACCCTGGCGGGCGGCTTGCAGGGCATCCCAGCGGGCGGCGTCTTGCAAGGGCGGAATGGTCACCGGCTCGCGACGATCAAAACCGACCAGCGCAGCATCGACCAACTCGTCCACGCTCATGATTTCGCTCAGGGTATTGATGTCGATGCCTGCGCGATCCCAGATCTCCGTGCGGGTGGCGGCTGGAAGAACGGCTTGCACGTAGACGCCCTTGGGCGAGAGTTCGAGGCTCAGCCCTTGGGATAGAAACAGCACGAACGCCTTGGTTGCGCCGTAGACGCTCATGCCGAATTCCGGTGCCAGCCCCACCACCGAGCCAATGTTGATGATCGCGCCGTTACCGGCGTGTACCAGGCGTGGCGCGATGGCGCTGGCGAGTCGCACCAGGGCGGTGGTGTTGAGCGCGACCAGGTTGGTAACGCTGTCGATGGATTGCTCGATGAAGCTGCCGGAGAGGGCGGCGCCCGCATTGTTCACCAGGATGCCGATACTGGCGTCGTCACGCAGGCGTGCTTCGACGCGGACCAAGTCACCGGTTTGAGTCAGTTCGGCCTGGATCACGTCAATGGACACCGCGTGTTTCTCACGCAGCTGCGAGGCCAGTGCGTCCAGCCGGCCTTTATCGCGGGCTACCAGCACGAGATTGTGCCCACGTTGGGCAAAACGCTCGGCGTAGGTCGCGCCAATGCCTGTTGAGGCGCCGGTAATCAGTACGGTTTCTGGGGTGCTCATAAGTAGATGCTCTAGATTGTTCAGGATGATCAGAGACGGCGACCCGCGCCGCACAGCCGCAGAGACATGGGCTGGTGGTTTTATGATGTCGATCATAATCAAAGCTGTCAACAGTTTTGATTGTGATCGACATCAGAGTATAGTCAGGCCATTGTTCAGGAGTCCCAGGGGCGCGAAATGAAGATCACCAAGACACAATCACTCGCCAACCGAGCTCATATTGTGGAGACGGCGTCAGAGCTGTTTCGTGAGCGTGGCTATGACGGTGTGGGTGTGGCAGAACTCATGGCTACTGCGGGTTTTACCCAGGGAGGCTTCTACAAACACTTCGGCTCCAAGGCCGACTTGATGGCCGAAGCAGCGGAAAATAGCCTGGCAAAGTCCCTGTCGAATAGCTCCGATCTGGACATTCCGGGCTTTGTGAACCTGTACGTGTCCAGGGATCACAGAGACGGCAGGGGAGAGGGGTGCACCATGGCAGCCCTGTGTGGTGACGCGGCCCGTCAGTCAGATGATCTGAAGGCAACCTTTGCCAGTGGCGTTGAAAACACGCTGGCAGCACTCGAGGACAAGTACATGGCGGGTGTGGATGTGCCCAGGCAAGAGGTCCGCGCGAAAATGATCGACCTGCTGGCCCATGCAATCGGTGCGGTCATGCTGTCGCGGGCGTGTCCGGATGACTCGGCCCTGGCGGATGAAATATTGGAAACGTGCCGCGCTGAGATAATGGCATCCCTGCCATCGAGTAAAGAAAGCAGCGCATGAGTGGCAAGATGGGCGCTGACCGACGCGCCCAAGATGGCAAGATGAACCCCGCTCAGGTTTACTACTCTGAGTAGTGGTTTTACCGACGTCACCCGTCGGCTCATCTAGGTCATCGAATGGACAAATACACCCCCCGCCCCTGGGAACCCCACGAGCGCCCGAGCCTGCCGGGCTCGCCGTCGACGCCGCTGCATCCGACGCACAAGCGCTGGCTGTTCGCGATGGTCGGCGTGCTGGTGGCAATCACCGGTGGCCTGGGCAACGCGCTGGTCATCGCCAACCTGCAATACCTGCAAGGGGCCCTCGGTGCGACCACCGCGGAAATGGCCTGGCTGCCCGCCGCCTATGTGATGACCAACGTGTGCATGAACCTGCTGCTGGTGAAGTTCCGCCAGCAATTCGGCCTGCGCGCGTTTACCGAGGTGTTCCTGGTGCTCTACGCGCTGGTGACCTTCGGCCACTTGTTCGTCAACGACCTCAACTCGGCCATCGCCGTACGGGCCGCCCACGGCATGGTCGGCGCGGCGCTGAGTTCGTTGGGCTTGTACTACATGATCCAGGCGTTCCCGGCCAAGTGGCGGTTGAAATCCCTGGTGCTGGGGCTGGGTACGGCGCAGTTGGCGTTGCCCCTGGCGCGGCTGTTCTCCGAGGACCTGCTGCAGATCGCCGAATGGCGCGGGCTTTACCTGTTCGAACTGGGCCTGGCGCTGATCTGCCTGGGTTGTGTATTCCTGCTCAAACTGCCCCCCGGCGACCGCTTCAAGACCTTTGAAAAACTCGACTTCGTCACCTTCGCCATTCTCGCCAGCGGTGTCGCGCTGCTGTGTGCGGTGCTGTCCCTGGGGCGTATCGACTGGTGGCTGGAAGCGCCGTGGATCGGCGTGGCCTCGGCCTGTTCCCTGGTGCTGATCATGGCCGGCCTGGCCATCGAGCATAACCGCGCCAACCCGATGCTGATGACCCGCTGGCTGGGCAGCGGCACCATGATCCGCCTGGCGTTGGCGGTGATCCTGATTCGCATGGTGCTGTCGGAGCAGTCCACCGGTGCGGTGGGGTTCATGCAGATGCTGAACATGAGCTACCAGCAGATGCATACGCTGTACGTGGTGATGCTGGCCGGCGCGATCAGCGGGCTGGCGGTCAGTGCGCTGACGATCAACCCGGCGCACCTGCTGATGCCGCTGGTGATTTCCCTGGCGCTGATGGCCACCGGCTCGGTGATGGACAGTTTCTCCAGCAACCTCACGCGTCCGCAGAACCTGTACATCAGTCAGTTCCTGCTAGGCTTCGGTGGCACCTTCTTCCTGGGGCCGACCATGGTGCTGGGGACCAAAAACGTGCTGGCCAACCCGCGTAACCTGGTGAGCTTTTCGGTGATGTTCGGGATCTGCCAGAACCTCGGCGGCCTGATCGGCGCGGCTTTGCTTGGGACCTTCCAGATCGTGCGCGAGAAGTATCATTCCAGCATGATTGTCGAGCATCTGACCTTGCTTGACCCGCGTGTGGCCGCGCGGGTGCAGAGCGGCGGCTCGGCCTATGGCGGCATCGTCGCCGACCCGGAACTGCGTAACCTCATGGGCATCCGCAGCCTGGCCACGGCGGCGACCCGCGAGGCCAATGTCATGGCCTACAACGATGTGTTCATGCTGATCGCGATTATCGCGATCCTGACCATGATCTGGATCTTTATCCGCAGTCTGTGGCTGATGAGCACCACTAAAACAGCCACTCCCGTTCAACCCAGCGGCGCTACTTCATGACCGAACCGACCACCACGACCACCAACGCCATCGCCGCCACCCCGGAAGGCACCACGCCGCCCGGCGCCACGGTCACCGAGCCGCGCTCATTGCGCGTGCGCATTCTCTCGTCCCTGGGCTTTGCCGCGATTGCCATCGTCGGCGTGCTGATCGTGCTGTATGCCTGGCAATTGCCGCCGTTCAGCAGCGCGGTGGAAACCACCGAGAACGCCCTGGTGCGCGGCCAGGTGACCATCATCGGCCCGCAGCTCAGCGGCTATGTGTTCGAGGTGCCGGTGCAGGACTTCCAGTACGTCAAGGCCGGCGACCTGCTGGTGCGCCTGGATGACCGCATCTACAAGCAACGCCTCGACCAGGCCCTGGCGCAACTGGCGGTGCAGAAGGCCGCGCTGGCCAATGTGGTGCAGCAACGCAACAGTGCCGAAGCGACGATCAAGCTGCGCCAGGCCGCACTGGTGGACAGCCAGGCCCAGGCGCGCAAAAGCACTGCCGACTTGCGCCGCAACGAAGAGCTGATCAGCGACGGTTCGGTGTCCCGGCGCGAGCTGGACGTGACCCGCGCCGCCAATGCCCAGACCATCGCGGCGGTGGCCCAGGCCCAGGCCAGCCTGGAAATTGCGCGGCAGGATTTGCAGACGGTGATCGTCAATCGCGGCTCCCTGGAAGCGGCGGTGGCCAGTGCCGAGGCGGCGGTGGAGCTGGCGCGGATCGACCTGTCCAACACCCGCATTACGGCGCCCCGTGACGGGCAGTTGGGGCAGATTGGCGTGCGCCTGGGGGCCTACGTCAACTCCGGCGCGCAGTTGATGGCGCTGGTGCCGAAGCAGCTGTGGGTGATCGCCAACATGAAGGAAACCCAGATGGACAATGTGCAGGTCGGCCAGCCGGTGACCTTCACCGTGGATGCGCTCAACCACCGCAGGTTTCACGGCACGGTGCAGCATATCTCCCCAGCCACGGGCTCGGAGTTCAGCCTGTTGCAGGCGGACAACGCGACGGGCAACTTTGTGAAGATTGCCCAGCGCGTGCCGGTCAGGATTACGGTGGACCCGGATCAGGCTGAGAGCGAACGGTTGCGGCCGGGGTTGTCGGTTGTGGTGAGTATCGACACGGCTGGGCGGCTGAAAAACTCTCCACCCTGACATCACTCTCGGATTACGGGCACACCGAGCCTGGGCGAGGTGCCGAGTGGTGGGGCGAAGCGTTTTGCTTACTTTTGCGCTGTTCAAAAGTGAGTCGCTGTAAGAGCGAAACCCTAAGTGGCCGTTACCGCGGCAACGGATATGTACTCATTCCACGCCAACATCCTGGTCGGCTGTCAGGCCGCCATCGGGGGCAAGCCCCCCTCCCACATGTTGAATGTATTTCAGGTTGAAATTGAGTTGGACCGATTGATTGTGTTCCAGCAGTTTCAGGCCCGGCCGTCCCGCCAGGTGATGAGCATTCACCGGATGGCTCACCGGCTCGATGCAAAAGAACCCCAGCCCCGGCGGGCAGTACAGCAGGAAGTAATCGGCGCCGCTGGCCTGGCATTCCAGTGTATAGCCCAGGTCCGGCTGTTCGATCCGGCAATAGCCATCCCACTGGCAGAAGCCATTGTCCACCAGGCCTTCGGGCAGAGGTTTCAATGCCTGGAAATCCCACTCGCCCGGCACCGGCGCCAACCCCGTCGGCAGCTTGGATGCGTCACTCATCCACACCTGTGCGGCCCTGGCCTGCAACCGGGTACCCGGCCGGCGCGGAAAGTAAGGATGCAAGCCCACGCCATGCCATGCGGCTGTTTCGGCCAGGTGCGTCACCCGTAGCTCGATACTCAGCATCCCATCGCTCAAGCGAATCCGCTGCTCGGCGCGATAGGCAAACGGCGTCTCGCACAGTACCTCCAGCACCACTTCATCCGCCGTGTGGCTGACCACCTGCCACGCCTGTTGCCAGGCCGAGCCATGGATCGGCAGCGGATCGGTGAGGCTGTTGGGCGTGAGCGCGAGCCAACCGTCGGGGTTGTCGAAACCGCCGTGGGCAATACGGTTGGACCAGGGCACCAATGGATAGCACCCCAGCTTGCCCGGCAAACCGGTATGGATCGCCTGCTCATCGTTATGGCGCAACAACGGCTGGCCGGTGGCGCGCACCGTCCAGTTGACCAGGCTGCCGCCCACGGCCGGATTCACGGTGAGGTGGGTCAGGTTATCTTCGAGTTCGATCATCACAGCACCACGCTCGGCAGCCACAACGACAGCGCCGGAATGTACGTCACCGCCATCAGCACCAGGAACAGCACGGCATAAAACGGCAGCAGCGCCTTCACGGTCTTCTCGATACTCACCTTGCCCACCGCCGCCCCCACGAACAGCACCGCACCCACCGGCGGCGTAATCAAGCCAATGCCGAGGTTGACCAGCATGATCATGCCGAAGTGCACCGGGTCGACGCCGATACCCAGCACCACCGGCAGCAGGATAGGCGTGAGGATCAGGATCAGCGGCGCCATGTCCATCACTGTGCCGAGCAATAGCAGCATGGCGTTGATGCACATCAGGATCACGTAGCGGTTGTCCGACAGGGTCAGGAACAGCGTGGTGATCTTCGCCGGGATCTGCATCAGGGTCATGATGTAGCCGAAGCTGGCCGCGAAGGCGATCAGGATCATCACGATGGAAATGGTGCGCACCGTGCGGTGCATCAGCTTGGGCAGCTCGCTCCACTTGTAGTCGCGGTAGATGAACATGGTCACGAAGAACGCCCACAGCACGGCAATCGCGGCGGACTCGGTGGCGGTGAAGATGCCCGACAGGATGCCGCCGAGGATGATCACCATGGCCATCAGGCCCCAGAGCGCGTCGGCGCAGATTTTCAGCGCCTGCTTGAGCGGGATCACTTCGCCCTTGGGGTAGTTGCGTTTTTTCGCGAAGATCAGGCACAGCACCATCAGGCACGCGCTCATCAACAACCCAGGCACCACACCGGCCATGAACAGCGAGGCGATGGACACCGTGCCGCCCGCCGCCAGGGAGTAGAGCACCGAGTTATGGCTGGGCGGGGTCAGCAGCGCCTGCACCGAACCGCTGACGGTGACGGCGGTGGCAAATTCCCGTGGGTAGCCACGGCGCTCCATTTCCGGGATCAGCACCGAGCCCACCGAGGCGGTGTCGGCCACCGACGAGCCGGAGATGGCGCCAAAGAACGTCGAGGCCATGATGTTCACCAGCGACAGGCCACCGCGCACAAACCCCACCAGCACCCCGGCAAACGCCACCAGCCGGCGCGACATGCCGCCTTCGGCCATGATCGCCCCCGCCAGCACGAAGAACGGTATCGCCATCAGCGAAAACTTGTTCACCCCGCCTGCGACCTGAATCATCAGGGCCTGGAACGGGATGTCGATCCACCATGCGCCAATCAGCGCCGACAAGCCCAGGGCGTAGGCCACCGGCATGCCGATCAGGATCAAGGCGATAAAGCTGCCCAGCAGAATCAATGCGTCCATATCAGGCAGCCCCTTCGCTTTCTTCCACCAGGTCGAAGCGCACCACGCGCCGGTTGCTCTGGTCACCGAGCAGGAGTTTTTCCACCACGAAGATCAGGGTCAGCAGCCCGCCAATCGGGATCGGCATATAGGTGATGCCCACGCGCAGGGTCGGGATGGCGCTCATGAACTGGTTCCAGGTGGACAGGCACAGCTTGGTGCCCCAGATCGCCATGAACAGGCAGATGGTGCCCATCAACAGTTGCGACAGGATGCCGACGATGCGGCGCTGGGCGGGCGGCAGGCGGTCCGTGACCATGGCCACCGACATATGCGCGCCGGCGCGGTAGCTGGCGGCAGCACCGATAAAGGTGAACACCAGCATCAGCAGGATGGCGGTGGGCTCCGGCCAACTGGAGCCGGTGCCGAGGACGTAGCGGGCGAAGATGCCCCAGGGAATGATCAGCGCGACGCCGAGAACCGAAAGGCCGGCGACCCAGATGCAGGTCATGTAGATGCGGTCGTTGATGCGCAGCAGTAGATTCTTCATGGCGTTCACCGTAACCGGGCGCGGCGGTGCAGACCGCGCCGGGCCTTTTGCGAGAGGCAGGAGAGGTTATTGAACGGCGTCGATGCGCGCGATGATGTCGGCGTAAGGCGCGCCGTACTTGGCGCGAACCGCTGCGGTGGCGTCATAGAAGGGCTTTTTGTCGACGGTGATGAACTCGACGCCGGCCTTTTTGAGTTTTTCCTCACTGCTGGCGGACTTGGCGTCCCACAGCGCGCGCTCATCGGCCTGGGCGGCCTTGGCGGCGTTTTTGACCATGACCTGTTGCGCCGGGGTGAGCTTGTTCCAGGTGATTTTCGACATCACGATGGGCTCGGGCAGGATCAGGTGCTCGGTGAGGGTGTAGTACTTGGCGTTCTGGAAGTGATTGTGTTCCAGCAGGGTCGGCGGGTTGTTCTCCGCGCCGTCGATCACCCCCGTCTGCAAGGCGCTGAAGATCTCGCCGGTGTCCATGGCAATGCCGTTGGCGCCCATCGCGTTGAAGGCGTCGATGAACAGCGGGTTGCCTTGCACGCGGATCTTCATGCCCTTGAGGTCTTCGATCCTGCGCACCGGCTTCTTGGTGTAGAGGTTGCGTGTGCCGCCGTCCATCCAGGCCAGGGCCACCAGGCCGAACTCGGAGTCGGTGATCTTGGCGAGGATCTCATCGCCGATCTCGCCATCGATGACCTTGCGCATATGCGCCTGGTCGCGGAACACGAACGGCAGGTTGAACACGTTCACGTCCGGTACTACCGGCCCGACGATGCCGAGGCTGACGCGGGTCATCTGCACGGCGCCGACCTGGGCCTGTTCGACCACTTCCTTCTCGGAGCCCAATACGCCGCCGGGGAAGTACTTGAAGGTCAGTTCGCCGTTGCTTTCCTTGGTCAGGGCCTTGCCCATGTTTTCTTCGGCGACGACGGTGGGGTAGCCGGCGGGGTGGATGTCGGCGAATTTGATTTCCAGCGCGTGGGCGGCGCTGCTGAGGGTAAAGACTGCGGCGGCGAGCAAGGTGCGTTTGAAGTCCATGGGAGGTCACTCCTGTGTTGTTATTGTTGTATTCAAGGCACAGCGATGCAGCTAGAGGATGAAGCGGGGCTCCGGCAATCCGGTGATACCGGGGTTGAGGGCGAACACGCCGCCGGACACTGACTGTTCACTCTGGTCGTCACGGATCGAGGTGACAAACAGAGTATCCAGGCGGCTGCCGCCGAAGGCGCACATGGTGGGTTTTTTCACCGGTACGGTGAGGGAGCGGTCCAGGCGCCCGTCGGGGGTGAAGCGGTGGATCAGGCCAGCGTCGTTGGCGCAGATCCAGTAGCAGCCATCTGCGTCCACGGCGGCGCCGTCGGGGCGGCCGAGGAAGTTGTGCATGTCGACGAACACGCGACGGTTGGACGGCGTGCCGGTGTCGATGTCGTAGTCGAAGGCCCAGATCTGCTGCACCAGCGGGTGCGAATCCGAGGCGTACATCGTGCGGCCATCGGGGCTGAAGGCCAGGCCGTTGAGGGTGATAAAACCGTCCAGCTGGGCGTGGGGGGCTGAACCCGATGCATAGCGATAGAGGATACCTTCGGCCGCATTCGCGCCCATGTTCAGCACCATGCTGCCGGCCCAGAAACGGCCCTGGCGGTCGCAACGGCCGTCGTTCAGGCGCATGTCCGGGCGTGGATGCTCGACACTGGCCAACGGCGTGGTATCGAGGCTGGCGTCGTTGTGCGGTGTGAGTTGGAAGAAGCCGGTTTCCATCCCGGCGACCCAGTTGCCCGCCGTGGTGCGGGCAATGCAGGCGAGCATCTGCGGGGCTTTCCAGGCGGCAACGTGGCCGCTGGCGGCGCTCCATTTTTGCAGGCCGCCGTTGGGGATATCCACCCAGTACAGGGCGTTTTCCTCGGGCACCCACACCGGGCATTCGCCCACGGCATTGCGGGCGTCGACGATCAATTCAGCAGTCATGGCCACTCATTCCCTTGGGTTGGTGTGAACTCAGTCACCGAACGGCCCGGCGGCGCAGAACGCGCCACCCTGATAGACCTTGGCGGGGTCATCGGCGGCCACCGGTGGCTGGGCTTCGACTTGGGCACGGAAGACTTCGGAGCTGTCTTTCGGGGCGTAGCCCAGGTGTGCGGCGTAGCGGTTGTCCCACCAGGTGTCGAGGTTATCCGACATGCCGTAGACCACGGTGTGGCCGACGTTCGGCGTATACAGCGCGCGTTCCAGCAGTTGGGTCAGGTCGTCGAAGCTCAGCCAGGTGTGCATCATCCGGCGGTTCTGCGGTTCCGGGAACGAGGAGCCGATACGGATGCTCACGGTCTCGATGCCGTAGCGGTCGAAGTAGAAGCTCGCCATGTCTTCGCCGTAGGACTTGGACAGGCCGTAGTAGCTGTCGGGGCGGCGTGGGGAGTGGGCGTCGATGGTTTCGGTCTGCTTGTAAAAGCCGATCACATGGTTGGAACTGGCGAAGATCACACGTTTTACCCCATGGCGGCGTGCGGCTTCGTAGATATGGAAGGTACCGCTGATATTGGCGCCGAGGATTTCTTCAAACGGACGCTCCACCGATACACCGCCGAAGTGCAGGATGGCGTCGACGCCTTCCACCAGGTGGTGCACCGCTTGTTTGTCGGCGAGGTCGCAGGGCTGGACTTCTTCCGAGGCATCCACCGGCGGGGCCATGCTGGCGATGTCCGACAGGCGCAGCACCTGGGTGTAGGGACGCAGGCGTTCGCGCAGGACTTTGCCGAGGCCGCCGGCGGCACCGGTGAGCAGCAGGCGGTTGAAGGGAGCGGGGGTGGTCGTGGTCATGGGGATTCCAAATTTTTGTTGTAGGTTGTCGTATGACTATGCCGAAGTATTGTTAGGGATCCCCCAGGTTGTCAACGTTCTTCCAGACGAGTGAGATTCAAATGTGGGAGGGGGCTTGCCCTCGATGAGGGCGTGCCAGTGAATGCATCTGTTACTGACCCACCGCCATCGGGAGCAAGCCCCCTCCCACAGGGGATTTTCTGGGGCTGGGAGACTAGGTTCTACAGCAGGGAGATTGGATAGCTGATAAAGATCCGGTTTTCGTCGAACTCGTTGGTGCTGAAATCCCGACGCATGGTGGAATTCCGCCACTTAACGTTGAGGTTCTTCAACGCACCGCTCTGCACGGTGTAGGCCAGTTCCGATTCGCGCCCCCATTCCTTGCCATCGGTGATCGCCCCGGTATGTACGTTACTGCCGCTGATATAGCGGTTCATCAGGGTCAGTCCCGGCACGCCGAGTACCACGAAGTTGAAGTCATGCCGCACCTGCCAGGATTTTTCCTTGGCGTTGTCGTAGCTGGCGTTGTAGCTGTCGTTGGCCAGGGTGCCGCCACTGGTGCCGTTGACGCGCATCCACACGCTGTCGCCGGTGAGTTTTTGCAGGCCCACATAGAAGGTGTTGCCGCCGTATTTGGCCGAGAGCAGGGCGAACACGGTCTTGTTGTCGAGGTCGCCGGCCAGGGCGCTGCCGTCTTCCTTGCCGTTGAAGAAACCGAGGTTGGCCCCCAGGGTCCAGTCGCCCACGGGCTGGCTGTGGGTCAGGTTGAAGTACTGCTGCTGGTAGATATCGGCCAGCTCGGCGTACCACACGCCGACCTGGGTGCGCTTGTCGTTGAAGGTGTATTCGCCGCCGCCGAAGTTGAAGCGATCGGAGGTGAACGCGGCTTTGCCGTTCATGAACATGTCTTCCATGCTCGCGTCGTTGCGCGGGCTGTTGCCGCGAAACTGGCCGCCGTAGAGGGTCAGGCCGGCGATTTCGCTGGACGTCACCTGGCCGCCGCGAAAGGTCTGGGGCAGCGAGCGGCCATCGTCGGAGCGCAGGATCGGCAGCACCGGCATCCACTCGCCGACCTTCAGTTCGGTCTTCGACAGCCTGGTTTTCAGCGCCACGCCCAGGCGCCCGAAGTTGTCGGCGGGACGGCCGTCGTCGTGGATCGGCAACAGTTGGGTACCGCCGGTGCCTTTGCCGCCATCGAGCTTCTGGGAATACAGCCCCAGCACATCGATGCCGAACCCCACGGTGCCCTGGGTGAAGCCGGACTTGGCGTCGAGAATAAAACTCTGCGTCCACTCTTCGGCCTTGCCCTGGGGGTTGCTCGGGTTGGTGAAGTTGCGGTTGAAGTAGGCGTTGCGCAGGTTGAGCGTGGCCTTGGCATCATCGACGAAACCGTCGGCATGGGCGAGGAGGGGCAGGGTAAACAGGCCGATAACACTGAGACGCGCGGACGAATTGCGGGCGAATGGACTCACAGTGACGCTCCCTTTCATTTGTTGTTTTTATTATTTGTTATACGTCGTCGTACAACATTGGGGCGGATATTTGCGGGGTTTTCGTGGGGTGTCAAGCAGAAGTTATACGATGACTAGGTGAGGGTTGATCCAGAGCGCACAGGGTCAATGTGGGAGGGGCGGTGCGACGATTCGACTTGCCCCTTCCACATTCAGCCCGTCAGGGCCATTGGCGGCAAAGTGCCAAGGAGTGAAACGGCCGCGACTGCACAAACACCGAGCAGCCATTCCAGCATCACGCTGGCCTTCAAGCTGCCCAACCGCTGTTCGCCGCTATCCAGGCGCAACCGGTTCAACAATGCCAGCGCCAACATGCCCAGCACCAGCATCACCTTGATCAACAGAATCAGGGCAAAACCACTGAACAACGGGGTGGGCCACAGCTGCCCGGTAAGTACGCGCACATTGATCAGGCCGGTCACCAGCAGGCCGCTGACCAGGCCATAACCCACGCCGCTGAAACGACGCAGGACAGGCGCCAGCTCAACACGGTGTGACTGCCTGAGGATCAATACCAGCAGCAGTAACCCACCCAGCCATGCGCCGACGCATATCAGGTGCACCACCTGGTTGAGGATCAACAACTGCCCGCTCAGCCCGTCGAGCATGGCGCCATGGCCGACCGGGGCGAGGGTCATCAGCAACAGTGTGAGCAACGGCAGGCGCGGGGCCCTCCACGGGGTCATCAGGGCGATGACCACCAAGCCATTGACGATCAGGTGCCAGGTCCACACCTGGCCAAAAAAGGTCTTGCCCAGCACCAACTGCACGGTCGACAGTTCCAGTGCCGCCGGCCATGAACCGGCCATGCTGGCGGTAATCAACCCCAGCCAGATCAGCCCCGACGCGAGGGCCGTCCATGCCAGCCCACGGGTGATGCGCAGCAATTGCCGGTCGAGCATGGGCTGCGCTGCAGCGCCGAGAAGCCAGGGCCTGAATACACAGGCCCCGAACATCAACAGCACGACGATGAAATGCACGAACCGGCACAGCACCAGCAGCGTTGCCATGGGTTATTGGCCGACCTTGAAGCTGTATTCACCGCTGCTCTTGTGGGTGTCCACCGACACCGCATTCCACACCACCTTGTAGGTGCCCGCCGCAAGTGGGGCGGCCGGTGTCACCACTAGGGTTTTCTTGTCGGCGTCCGGGGTTTCCAGGCCTTTGATGGCGATTTCGATGCCGTCTTTGCTCAGGGACACCTTGGTGAAGGTGGCTTCGACGCCTTCGCTGAAGGTCAGGCGCAGGTCTTGGGGCGCGGTGACGCTGCTGTCCGCCGCAGGCGTGGCGCTTTTGAGATGAGCATGGGCAAATGCTGCGGAGGCACCCAGCAGGGAGGCGAGCAGGGCGACAGTGGTCAGGGTTTTCTTGATCAACATTGTGCAATACCCATCAATGGTTAGGAGCGGGCAGTGTACGAAGTTTCGACTGCGCCTGTCGCCCCGATCTAGAGCGGTGGTAGTCTTTGGGGCATGTCTTTGTCAGGGAGCCCTTATGGGCAATCACAAGAGCGGAATTCGCCGGGTCAACGTCGAGAAAATCCTGCTGGCGGCGGAGAAGATCTTCGCCGAAAAGGGCTACGGCAGCACCGCCATGGCCGATATCGCCGAAGAAGTACAACTGCCGCGCTCCAACCTGCATTACTACTTCACCACCAAGAGCGAGCTGTACAGCGCGGTGCTGTTCGACCTGCTGGAAGTGTGGAAGCAGGACGCCCTCAGCTTCGAGACCTTCGATGACCCCCGGGTGGTGCTCAGCAGTTACATCCGCGCCAAGATGCAACGCTCGCGCACGCGGCCTTATGGTTCCAAGGTCTGGGCCAACGAGATCATCCACGGTGCGCCCACACTCGGTGAGGCCCTGGATGAGAGCCTGTACGACTGGGCCAAGATGAAGGAAGCGAAAATTCGCCAGTGGGTGGAAGACAAACGCATCCTGCCGGTGGAGCCGTCGAGCCTGCTGTACATGATCTGGGCGTCGACCCAGCACTATGCCGACTTTGATCACCAGGTGAAGATTTTGAATGATCACCAGCCGTTGTCGGATATGCAGTTCGAGAAGGCGATCCAGACGGTGACCAGTGTGATTTTGCGTGGGATTGGGTTGGAGCCTTGAGTACTGTGGTGGGGCTTAGGGCCTCATCGGGGGCAAGCCCCTCCCACATTTGATGTGTGGTGTGGGAGGGGGCCCCCGATAGTGGCCTGAAGGACTACACCGCCTCTCGATAGGGATTCCTCGGATCCTGCGTCCAATTCAAAAACGGCTTGCCCGTGTCGATCGGTACCATCTCGATGCAATCCGCCACCGGGCAGGTGATCTGGCACAGGTTGCAGCCCACGCACTCGTCATCGATCACTTCGTATTTATGCGTGCCGTCCGCCTGTTTCAGACTGGCGATGGCCTGGTGCGAGGTGTCCTCACAGGCAATATGGCAACGCCCACAGCCAATGCACGCCGCCTGGTCGATCCTGGCGATCACCTGGTAGTTGATGTCCAGGTACTTCCAGTCCGTGGTGTTGCCCACCGCACGCCCGGAAAATTCTTGCAGGCTGGTGTAGCCCTGGCTGTCCATCCACCGCGACAGCCCATCCTTCATCTCTTCCACGATGCGAAAACCATGCAGCATCGCCGCCGTGCACACCTGCACCGCGCCGCAACCGAGGGCGACGAATTCCGCGGCGTCGCGCCAGTTGTCGATGCCGCCGATCCCGCAGATCGGTAGGCCCTGGGTCTGTGGGTCACGGGCGATTTCGGCAACCATGTTCAGGGCAATCGGCTTGACCGCCGAACCGCAGTATCCGCCGTGGGTACTCTGGGTGCCGACCATCGGCAGGGCGACCATGCGTTCCAGGTCCACGCTGGTGATGGAGTTGATGGTGTTGATCAGCGACACCGCGTCCGCACCGCCGCGATACGCCGCCCGCGCCGCCACGCGGATGTCGGTGATATTCGGCGTGAGCTTGACGATCACCGGCAGCGAGCAATAGGTCTTGCACCAGCGCGTCACCTGTTCCACGTATTCCGGCACCTGGCCCACCGCCGCGCCCATGCCGCGTTCGGGCATGCCGTGGGGGCAGCCGAAGTTCAGCTCGATACCGTCGCAGCCGGTGGCTTCCACCAGGGGCAGGATGTTTTTCCAGGACTCCTCTACGCAGGGCACCATCAGCGACACGATCAGCGCGCGGTCGGGCCAGTCTTTTTTGACCTGGGTGATTTCCCGCAGGTTGATCTCCAGGGAGCGGTCGGTGATCAGTTCGATATTGTTGATGCCCAGCACTTCACGGTTGGCGCCGTAGTGCGCCGAGTAGCGCGATGACACATTGACCGCCGCCGGGTCTTCACCCAGGGTCTTCCACACCACGCCGCCCCAGCCCGCTTCAAATGCGCGGACCACGTTGTAGGCTTTGTCGGTGGGCGGCGCGGAGGCCAGCCAGAACGGGTTGGGGGCCTTGATACCGGCAAACACAATCGAGAGATCGGCCATTACGCAGCCTCCACATTCAGCATGAGTTGGGCGTGCATGGCTTCGGCGGCCAGCTTGCCGTGTTGCACCGCCTGCACGGTGAGGTCCTGGCCGAGGCTGACGCAGTCACCGCCGGCGTAGACCCCGGGGATGCTGGTGCGCAGCTGTTCGTCGACGAAAATACGCTCGCCGACGCGATGCAGTTGTTGCGCCAGGGGATCGTGCAAGGCGTCGTTGTCGAAGCCCTGGCCGATGGCCTTGAAGATGGCATCGGCGGCCAGTTCGAAGGTTTCTCCGGTGGATTGCAGGCGGCCGTTTTCCAGGCGGGTGCGGGAGAAGCGCATGCCGCGTACGTGGCCCTGGTCGTCGAGCAGGACTGCTTCGGGTTGGGCCCAGGTCAGCAGGCGCACCTGATTGGCCTTGGCGATGTCCTGCTCATGGTGGGTGGCGCCCATGTCGGCCAGGCCACGGCGGTAGACGAGGTTCACATCACGGGCACCGAGCCGGGCCATTTGCACAGCCATGTCGATGGCGGTATTGCCGGCGCCGAGCACGATGCAGCGGTCGGCCAGGGGCAGTTGGCTCAGGTCATCGGCCTGGCGCAGTTCGCGGATATAGTCGGTGGCGGCGAGCAGGCCGGGTGCGTCCTCATGGGGTAAGCCGAGTTGCTTGCTGGCCGCCAGGCCCAGGCCAAGGAACACCGAATCGAATTGCTGGTGCAGTTCGCTCAGGGTGAGGTTGTCGCCCAGGCGCTGGCCGTGGCGCATTTCGATGCCGCCGATCTGCAGGAGGAAATCCAGTTCCTTCTGGGCGAAGTCGTCGACCAGCTTGTACTTGGCGATTCCGTATTCATTCAGGCCACCGGCCTTTTCCTGCGCTTCGAAGATCACCACGTCGTGCCCGTGCACAGCGGCGCGATGGGCGCAGGCCAGCCCTGCGGGACCTGCGCCGACCACGGCGATGCGTTTGCCGGTGGGGGCGGCACGCTGGAACGGGTGTTCGCTGAAGTGGGCGTTATCGATGGCGTAGCGTTGCAACAGACCGATCAGCACCGGCGCGCATTCTTCGGCGTTGTTACGCACGCAGGCTTGCTGGCAGAGGATCTCCGTCGGGCAGACCCGCGCGCAGCTGCCGCCAAGGATGTTGGCCGAGAGGATTTTCTGCGCTGCGCCCTGGACGTTGTCGGTGTGGATATTGCGGATGAACGACGGGATGTCGATTTCGCTGGGGCATGCGTTCACGCAAGGGGCGTCGTAGCAATAGAGGCAGCGCGAGGCTTCCAGTTGGGCCTGGCGCGCGTTGAGCGGCGGCGCCAGGTCGGTGAAATGGCTGGCGAGGGTGGCGCCGTCTTCATGGGGATGGGGGAGGTGGGTCAGGGTCTGGATCACGGTGTGGGCCTCACGGTTTTTTTGGATTGCCTCTAAGTGGGCATTTTTGTTGCCTGTACTGGCCTCATCGGGGGCAAGCCCCCTCCCACATTCGACCGAGTTGTATCTGAATGAATGCGGTCAAGTGTGGGAGGGGGCTTGCCCCCGATAGCGGTCTCAGCGCTTCACAGCAACCGGCCTGGAATGCTCCGCCCGCTTGCTCAACTGCTCGAACACCGACGGATACGCCGGCCGTTCCACATAGCGCCCGGCGCCACGTTCGGCGCGCAGGTCGCCATCGGCCCAGACCAGCTTGCCCTGGCTGATGGTGTGGCTCGGCACGCCGCGCACGGTCTTGCCTTCGAAGATGTTGAAGTCCACCTTCTGATGGTGAGTCTTGGCGGAAATGGTCCGCGTGCCTTCGGGATCCCACAGCACCAGGTCGGCATCCGCACCCACGCGGATCGCGCCTTTGCGCGGGTAGAGGTTGAAGATCTTCGCGGTGTTGGTGGAGGTCAGCGCGACGAATTCCTGCATCGACAGGCGTCCGCTGTTGACCCCTTCGTGCCACAGCAGCGCCATGCGGTCTTCGATACCGGCGGTGCCGTTGGGGATCTTGCTGAAGTCGTCACGCCCGACGGCTTTTTGCTCGGCGCAGAAGCAGCAGTGGTCGGTGGCGGTGGTGTGCAGGTTGCCGGATTGCAGGCCATGCCACAGCGCTTCCTGATGCCCGCGCGGGCGGAACGGCGGGCTCATCACATAGCCGGCGGCGGTTTGCCAGTCGGGGTGCTGGTAGACGCTGTCGTCCAGCAGCAGGTGGCCGGCGAGCACTTCGCCGTAGACCGCCTGGCCCTTGCCCCGGGCGTAGGTGATTTCATCCAGCGCTTCCCGGGTGGAGACGTGCACCAGGTACAGCGGCGTGCCGATGGTCTCGGCGATACGGATAGCGCGGCTGGCCGCTTCGCCTTCCACCTGGGACGGGCGCGACAGCGGGTGCGCTTCCGGCCCGGTGATGCCCTGGGCCATCAGCTTGCGTTGCAGGTGGTACACCAGCTCGCCGTTTTCCGCATGCACGGTGGGTACGGCGCCGAGTTCCAGGCAGCGTTCGAAGCTGGCCACCAGGGTGTCGTCGGCCGCCATGATCGCGTTCTTGTAGGCCATGAAATGCTTGAAGCTGTTGATGCCGTGGTGGCTGACCAGCTCGGCCATTTCCTCGCGCACCTGCTCGCTCCACCAGGTGATCGCCACGTGGAAGCCGTAGTCGGCCGCGGATTTTTCCGCCCAGCCCCGCCACTGATGGAACGCTTCCATCAACGATTGCTGCGGGTTGGGAATCACGAAGTCGATAATCGACGTGGTGCCTCCGGCCAGACCCGCCGCCGTGCCGCTGAAAAAATCTTCACTGGCCACCGTGCCCATGAAGGGCAGTTGCATATGGGTATGGGGGTCGATGCCGCCGGGCATCAAATATTGGCCGCTGCCGTCGAGTTGTTCAGTGCCGGCGGGGATATCCAGGTCCGTGCCAATGGCGCGAATCAGACCGCCTGCGCATAAAACATCGGCGCGGTAACTTTCATCATGGGTAATAACGGTGGCGCCACGGATCAACAGCGACATGTCGAGTTCCTCACAGGCTTGACCGGCTTGTGCCAGTTCTAAGTGTTGTATGGCTACGCGCCGATGGTCGGTTAATTCCTGTCATCGGTGACAGGAATAGAAACTAGTCCGAGTTTTTCGATTGGGCAAGAAGATTTTTTATAAGCTTATATTGAATTTAAATTGTTGATTTATAAGGTAAAAAATACAAAATCACCAAAATGCAGCGGCCTCTCACCATTTTGACGCACTTGACAGGTTCTCAATATGAGCAACATTTCTTATTGCAAATCAGACGCTTGAGAGATGCCTCTTGACGGGGTCGGTAAATAAAAATAATTGTGGTGCACCAGATTGAGTCCTGACAGTTCGGATAACTTGCGCGTTATTTAGCCTGAGTCACGCGGCAAGTACCGTAGGCACAATCGGAAAGCTGATTAACATCAGCCAGTTATATAAGCGGTGCGGGTTCAAGGGCAGTTGTCGGCACGGTTATTGAGTGCAGTGGTAGCTGGCCGGGCCCGTGATGTCATGTTGTTTACGAGGTACTCCGGCCACCCTGCGTTCAGCGCGGGGTGAGCAACAATAATTCGAAAAAACCGTGGAGCGGCCATGCAACAGAACAGATCGCAAGTCATTGAGCGCAACGGCCTGTACGAACTCGACGCCGGCCCCGACGTCCTCGACAGCCCTCGCTACAACCACGACATGGCACCGACCAAGGTGCACGAACGCACCTGGAACAAGTGGCACATCACCGCGCTGTGGGTCGGCATGTCGATCTGCGTGCCCACCTACACCCTGGGCGGTGTGCTCACCGCGTATTTCGGCCTGTCGGTGGGTGAGGCGCTGATGGCGATCTTGCTGGCCAATATCGTGGTGCTGATCCCGCTGACCCTCAACGCTTTCCCCGGCACCAAGTACGGCATTCCGTTTCCGGTGTTGCTGCGTTCGTCCTTCGGCATCCTCGGTTCCAACGTGCCGTGTTTGATTCGGGCATTGGTGGCCTGCGGCTGGTTCGGGATCCAGACCATGTTCGGCGGGCTGGCGATCCATCTGTTCCTGGGCTCGATTTTCGAGGGATGGAAGTCCCTCGGCGGCACCGGTGAAGTGATCGGCTTCATGATTTTCTGGTGCCTGAATCTGTGGGTGGTGCTGCGCGGTGCCGAGTCGATCAAGCGTCTGGAAACCCTCTCGGCGCCGTTGCTGGTGGCGGTGGGCATCGGCCTGCTGGTATGGGCGATGCCCAACGTGTCGATCAGCGAGTTGATGGCAATCCCGCCCAAGCGGCCCGAAGGCGCGAGCCTGACCGGTTACTTCATGGCCGGCCTTACCGCGATGGTGGGGTTCTGGGCCACCTTGTCGCTGAATATTCCCGACTTCAGCCGCTACGCCAAAAGCCAGAAGGACCAGATCCTCGGGCAGATTTTCGGCCTGCCGCTGACCATGTTCCTGTTCGCCGCCCTCGGCGTGAGCATGACCGCCGCCTCGGTGAAACTGGTGGGCGTCAGCGTATCCGACCCAGTGACCCTGATCGGCCATATCCAGAGCCCGGTGTGGGTGGCCGTGGCCATGGCGCTGATCATCGTCGCCACGTTGTCCACCAACACCGCCGCGAATATCGTCTCGCCCACCAACGACTTCCAGAACATCGCGCCCAAGCTGATCAACCGCACCACGGCGGTGATCCTCACCGGGTTGGTGGGCTTGGCGTTGATGGGCCACGAACTGCTGAAAAAACTCGGCCTGATCGTCTCGGATGTGAGCCTGGAAACCGTGTATTCCAACTGGTTGCTGGGCTATTCGAGCCTGTTGGGGCCGATTGCCGGGATCATGGTGGTGGACTACTTCATCACCCGCAAACAACAACTGGACCTGGCCGGCCTCTACCGCGACGACGTGTACCCGGCGTGGAACTGGAGCGGTTTTATCGCCTTCGGTGTGCCGGTGGTGCTGACCTTGCTGTCCCTGGGCAGTGATGCGTTCAGCTGGTTCTACAGCTACGGCTGGTTTACCGGTTCGGCGTTGGGCGGGTTGTTGTATTACGGCCTGAATGCCAGGCGTGG
Source organism: Pseudomonas sp. LAMO17WK12:I1 (assembly GCF_900177315.1). Lineage (NCBI taxonomy): Bacteria > Pseudomonadati > Pseudomonadota > Gammaproteobacteria > Pseudomonadales > Pseudomonadaceae > Pseudomonas > Pseudomonas sp. LAMO17WK12:I1. The sequence continues at coordinate 110,035 of NZ_FWZV01000012.1, forward strand.
AGCCAGCCCGGTGGTTGTCAATTCATAAGAAATACACGCCTGAGGAGATCCCCATGAACGCTGCCCTTGACGTTCTGCAATCGACCCACCAGCACATCAACCGCGACCGCTTGTGGCAGTCGCTGATGGACCTGGCCAAACTCGGCGCCACCCCCAAGGGCGGCGTGTGCCGCCTGGCCCTCACCGACCTCGACCGCAAGGCCCGCGACCTGTTTGTGCAGTGGTGCGAAGACGCCGGTTGCACCGTGACCGTCGACGGCATCGGCAATATCTTCGCGCGCCGCCCTGGGCGTAATCCCGACCTGCCGCCGGTGATGACCGGCAGCCATATCGATACCCAGCCCACAGGTGGCAAGTTCGATGGCTGCTTTGGCGTGCTGGCGGGAGTGGAGGTGCTGCGTACGCTCAATGACCTCAAGATCGAAACCGAGGCGCCCTTGGAAGTGGTGGTGTGGACCAACGAGGAAGGCTCGCGCTTCCCGCCGTGCATGATGGGCTCGGGTGTGTTTGCCAGGAAATTCACCCTGGCGGATACCCTGGCCAAGGTCGATGCGGACGGGGTCAGCGTGGGTGATGCGCTGAATGCGATCAGCTACGCGGGAACCCGTCCTGAGAGTGGGCACAAGGTCGGTGCGTATTTCGAGGCGCATATCGAACAAGGGCCGATTCTGGAGGATGAGAAAAAGACCATCGGCGTGGTGCTCGGCGCCCTCGGGCAGAAGTGGTTCGACCTGAAACTGCGCGGTGTCGAGGCCCATGCGGGGCCGACGCCGATGCACCTGCGCAAGGACGCCCTGGTAGGCGCGGCGGCGGTGGTGGCGGCGGTCAATGCGGCGGCCTTGGGGCACCAGCCCCATGCGTGCGGGACCGTCGGTTGCCTGCAGGCGTATCCCGGTTCACGCAACGTCATTCCTGGCGAAGTGCGCATGACCCTGGACTTCCGGCACTTGGAACCGGCACGGTTGGATTCGATGATTGCCCAGGTGCGCAAGGTAATCGACGAGACCTGTGCCAGGCATGGGCTGAGTTTTGAAATGGAACCCACGGCTGACTTCCCGCCGCTGTACTTCGACAAAGGCTGTGTGGACGCCGTGCGCGATGCGGCCAATGGGCTGGGCTTGTCGAACATGGACATCGTCAGCGGGGCAGGGCACGACGCGATTTTCGTCGCCGAGTTGGGGCCGGCGGGGATGATCTTTGTGCCGTGTGAAGGGGGCATCAGCCACAACGAAATCGAGAACGCCGCCCCGGATGACCTGGCGGCGGGGTGTGCGGTGTTGTTGCGGGCCATGGTGGCCGCTTCAGCCGCCATCGCCAGCGGCAAACTCGCCGCCTGAAATGCGGAAAAAATGTGGGAGGGGGCTTGCTCCCGATAGCGGTGTATCAGTTACAGATAAGCTGACTGACCTACCGCAATCGGGAGCAAGCCCCCTCCCACATTTGAACTGTGTATGACGTTAAACCCAGATGGCATCCCACAGTGGGTAGTCGCCAATCCGCTCGACCAGACCCGCTCGCAATGGATTAGCCACCACATACCGGGCCATTTTCACCAAGTCATCTTCCTTGCGCAGAGCCTGGTCATGAAAGCTCTCTTGCCAGAGCCGGCCCTTGCGACCACTCACGCCATTGACGGTCCTGGTGCTTTTTGACTTCACCTGGCGCATCAAGTCCGCCAGCGAGCCTTTTTTCAGTTCAAGCAGCCAATGGAAATGGTCCGGCATGATGACCCATGCCAGGGAGTTGGCCAGCCCTTGGTACTGGGCTAACCGAAATTGCCAGACCACCAGGCGAGCGAGATGAAAATTGCTGAATATCGGTATGCGTTCGTGGGTGTTGGTGGTGATGAGGTAGATACGGTTGGGTTCGCTGAATCGACCGATGCGCAGGCGGTGTGAAGCGGGTAAATCTGCCATTCCCTTGCCCTCTCTAGATGTGCTTAGAGAGGCTAGATTGGCGAGCAGGAGGTTGATGGGCAGGCTTTTGGCAGGATGTGTCTGGAAGGACGCTATCGGGGGCAAGCCCCCTCCCACATGGGGGCCGCAGTGCTTATACATTATGTGTCTGACGCAGGATCAGTGTGGGAGGGGGCTTGCCCCCGATGAGGCCAGAACTGACGCTGCCGCAACCTCATTGCACTTGGAAGTATCTTGCTTTGAGGCTGTGGTGTAAGGCATGTCTTACTCCTTCGTACGAATCCTCTTTTGCTCTTCTCCTCGCTCATCATCTTGGCTATCCGGTGTTAGGTTCTGCCGCGCAAAAACCTAATGCAGAGGAAGCATGCAATGGCGAACCCTATACCCCCGCCTGGTGTATCGGTTGACGAAAATATGGCCACCGCTTTTCATAAAAAGAATGTACTGAAAGCCGGTTCAGCGTTTATGTACTCTTGGTTTTATACTCAGGTCCGCAATCGCGGCCCGTGGGACTACAAGCAAATTTCCAAAGAATATGAAGCGTTTGGAAACTTTCACTATGGCGCCGTGGGGATTGCCGCGGGTTTCAGCGAAGAAGTGCTTTTACGTGCAGCGGGACTTGCTCAAACCAGGGCGGGTACGGATAAACCCGAGTTTGGTCGTTGGTGGGGGGATGCGCCTTTCGGTGACGATCCAGTCGACCAATATTGGATCAAGAAAGGAATCAGGTATGCCAGGTTCAGGAACTACTAGAAAGTCGCTTTATTCAACGGTCACAACGATCTTGCTGGCGCTTTGCTTGGTGTATATCGCTGGTGATTGGCTGCTTTCGCCGGGCCGTCCGCAATTGACGGAGGTTGTACTCCGCGTGCCGATCAGTGATGACGCTTCGATCTATGGCGTCAAGGATGATCGCGGAGGGGCCACTGTGCCGTTCAGTTACCGATATTACGTTTACCGCACCTTGGGAACCGATAGTGAAATATTGGCTTTATTGAAAGATGCCAATCCGTTTCTAGTTACGCGTGACGGGGCGGTAAAAGTTGATGTCGAGAGCCGTTCGATTACGGTTTCGGTGTCGGGGGATGTATCCGACTATCACAGCAGTACCCTGTATCGGCATGCCAATGGTAGTGATTACACAGTGGTGAGTGTTTTTCTTAATAGTCGGCCAGAGGGCTGAAATATGCGGTGGATCAGTCAGTGATGATTGACTGAATCACCGCAATCGCGGGGCAAGCCCCCTCCCACATTGGTTCAGCGGCGCTTATACATTATGTGTCTGACGCAGGACCCGTGTGGGAGGGGGCTTGCCCCCGATGGCGGTGGCTCAGCTACGGATAAACTGGCTGTTCCACCGCTATCACTGTGCCTGGGGTGATGTCAGGCGCCAGGTTGCCAGCCGCCGCCGAGTGCGGTCATGAGTCCTACACTGGCCTGCAACTGCCGCGTCTGCACCGCCTGCAATGTCCGCTGCGCCTGCAACGCCGCCGTCTGCGCGGTCACCACATCCAGGTAACTGACCGCCCCCGCCTGATAGCTGTTCATCGCCAATGATTGCGTATGCTGCGCCGCATCCGCTGCCGCCTGTTCATCCTGCGCCTCCTGCTGCAAATCCCGTAGTTGCGCCAGGTTATCTTCCACCTCGCGCACGGCCTTCAGCACCTGGCTACGGTACTGCGCCGACGCCTCTTCAAACTCGGCCTTGGCCTGGCGTTCATTGGCGCTCAAGCGGCCACCGTCGAAGATCGGCAGGTTCACCAACGGTCCCAGCGCCCAATACCGATTGCCCGCCGACAGCAGATTGCCGACGCCCTGTGTCTGTCCGCCAATCAACCCGGTCAAGCTGAAGTCCGGGTACCACGCCGCCTTGGCCACGCCGACATTTGCGTTGGCCGCAAACACCCGGCGCTCTGCCGCTGCAATATCCGGGCGACGTTGCAACAGGTGGCTTGGCAACTGCGACGGAATTCCCGGCAGGGCGATCAGTTGCTGGCCGGGCGGCAAGGTAAAGTCGCTGGCTGCCACACCCACCAACTCGCCGATGGCGTGCTCGGTGAGGTTGCGTTGCCCACGCACTTCATCCAATTGCGCCCTGGCCTGCGCCAGTTGATTTTGCGCACGGGTCAGGTCCAGCTCCGAGGCTATCTGGCCCTCGTAGCGGCTGCGGGTCAATTGCAATGCCTGGCTGAAATCATCCAGCGAGCGAGTGAGAATCCGGCTCTGTGCATCCAGCCCATTGAGCTGCACGTACAAGGTCGCCAACTGACGCTGCAAACTCAGGCGTGCCACCGCCAGGTCATCCCCGGACGCTTGCGCCTGGGCATCGCCGGCCGCGACCTGGTTGCGGATTTTGCCCCACAGGTCCAGGTCATAGCTCAAGGAAAACCCCGCGATGTTGCTGTTGTACACCGACGGTTGCGTATCCCCCCGCAACGGTCGCGAATCCGATTGCCGCTGGCGCAGCGGTTGCGCGCTGGCGGTGATCTGCGGGAACAGGCCTGCGTGCAGTTGGCTGGCATACGCTTGGGAAGCATCAAAGTGCGCCAGCGCCGCCGCCAGGTCCGGGTTGGCCTTGAGCAGCTGCTGTTGCAGGTCATCCAGGCGCGAATCGTTGTAGAGCTTCCACCATTCGGGTGCCAGTTGGTCGGACGGCTGCGCGCTGTGCCAGGGGCCATCGCTGGTCTGTTCGCGGTAGTGGGTCGGCAGGTCGATCGCCGGCACCTTGTAGGTCGGCGCCATCGAGCAACCCTGCAAGAGCAGCAGCGTCAATGCGGCGAGCGGTTTAAGCCTTATGCGCATGCGCACCTCCGGAGGCATCGGCGAGCTGCACGGGATCACCTTCGCGCAGGGCATCGGGCGGGTTGTCGACGATGCGGTCGGCGGGTTTCAAGCCCTGGTCGATCACCAGGCGTTCGCCCAGGTCGAGGCCGATATGGATGGGCTGCAGGTGCACACGGTTCTGCCCGTCCAACACCGCCACCTGGGTGCCCTGGGCGCGGAAGATCAGGGCGCTGGCCGGGATGCTCACGCCATGGGTATCGGCCGGAATCGGCAGGGTGGCCTCGGCATAATCACCGGGCAGCAGCTCGCCGTCGGGGTTGTCGGCGACGAACTGGGCGAGCAGGGTGCCGGAGCGGCGGTCGATGGCGGTGGAGTCACCGATCAGGCGCGCCTTGAAATGCTTGCCGGGGTGCTCGGGCACGGTCAGCTCGGCTTCAAGGCCCGGATGGATGACTGCTGCGTAGTTCTGCGGCACCGGTACGTAGAGGCGCAATTGATGGGTGTCGGCAATGTTGAACAGTTCCGGATCGCTGTCGGTGTCGGCCTTGATCAGCTGGCCGATATCGGTGTTGCGCGCGGTGATGGTGCCGGCGAACGGGGCGCGAAGGGTCTTGTAGCTTTCCAGTGCCGACAGCCGGGCATAGTCGGCAGCGGCGGCCTCGGCGTTGGCCTTGGCGGCAGCGGCATTGGAGGTTTTTTCATCGGCCTCCTGGCGCGATACCGAATGGCTGGCCAGCAGGTTTTGCCAGCGCGTGGCGGTGGTTTCGGCCAGGCGTGCGTTGGCCTGTTCCTGCACCAGGCGTGCATGGGTCTGCGCCAGCTGTTGATCCAGGTCGGGGCTGTCGATTTCCGCGAGGACTTGCCCGGCCTTGACCCGGCTGCCGATATCGACTTTCCAATCCTTCAGGTAACCGCTGACCCGGGCGTGGATCGGCGCCTTGCTCCAGGCTTCCAGGTGCGCCGGCAGGCGCAAGGTATCGCCGGCCACATTCTGCCGGGGCTGGAACACCATCACGTGCGGGATGGCGGCGGTCTCGGTCCAGGCCGTGACCGATTGTTCGTGCAGCGTGCGGGCATGCAGGCCGTTGGCGACCAACAGGGCGGCCAGGGTCAGGCCGCCGACACCCATGAGCATCAGACGCTTGCGCGAGGGTTTGTGATCAGACGACATGTGGGGTTTCTCCTGCAACTGCGCGAGTAGGGTGACGACCGTGGACCAGGCTGAAGACCACGGGAACAAACAACAATGTGGCGAGGGTCGCGAAGATCAAACCGCCGATGACGGCGCGCCCGAGCGGGGCGTTCTGCTCCTCGGAAATTGCCAGGGGCAACATGCCGATGATCATCGCCAGGGCGGTCATGCACACCGGGCGGAAGCGCGTGTAACCGGCCTCCATGGCGGCTTTCAACGCATCACCATGTTCGGCCAGGCGCTCACGGCAGAAGCTCACCACCAGGATCGAGTTGGCCGTGGCCACGCCCATGCACAGGATGGCGCCGGTGAGCGCCGGCACCGACAAGGAGGTGCCGCTGAGGAACAGCATCCACACGATGCCTGCGAGCGCCGCCGGCAACGCGGTGATGATGACGAACGGGTCGGCCCACGACTGGAAGTTGATCACGATCAGCAGGTAGATCAGCACCACCGCACCCAGCAGGCCAAGGCTCAAGCCGCTGAAGGCTTCATGCAGCGCATCGATCTGCCCGTGCAGGCTGATCGTCGCGCCTTTGGGGCGCAGATGCGCGGTGTCATCCAGCACCTTTTGCACGTCGCGGGCTACGCCGCCGAGATCGCGGCCCTGCACGTTGGCGTACAGGTCCAGGGTCGGTTCGATGTTGTAGTGGGTCACCACCGCCGGGCTTTGCACGCGGGAGATAGTTGCTACGCCGCCGAGGATCTGTGACTGCCCATCGGCGCCGGTGACGGGCAGCGCTTCCAGTGACGGCAGGCTGTCGAGTCGGTATTGCGGGGTGGCGGCGACAATGGAATAGGACACGCCGTTGGCCGGGTTGAGCCAGAAGGTCGGCGCGGTCTGCGAACTGCCGGCCAGCGACGCCACCATGCTGTTGGTCACGTCCCGCTCGGTAATGCCCAGGCCGTTGGCGCGCATGCGGTCGACATTCACCTGCAGCGACGGGTAGCCGGTGGACTGCTGGATGCGCAGGTCGGCGATACCGGGCACGTGTTGCAGGCGACGTTCCAACTCGACGGCATAGGCGCGGTTTTCTGCATCGCTGCGCCCGGAGATTTTCACGTCCAGCGGCGCCGGCGCGCCGAAGTTGAGGATCTGGCTGCTGATGTCCGCCGGCAGGAACGCAAAGTGGCTGCCAGGGAAACTCTGCGGCAGCGCTTCACGCAGTTTCTTCACGTAGTCCGCGGTAGGCGCATGGCCCTTTTTCAGGCTGACCTGGATGTCGCCATCCTGCGGGCCGATGGTACCGCTGCTGCTGTAGGCCATGTCGATGCCGCTGAGCGGAATGCCAATGTTATCGACGATGGTGTCCAGCTCTTCGGCGGGGATCACTTCACGGATCCGCGCTTCGATGCGGTCGAAGGCGGCGGCGCTTTCTTCGATACGCGTGCCCAGCGGCAGGCGCACATGCAGGGCCAGCGCGCCGGCATCCGTCGCCGGGAAAAAGTCCTGGCCCAGGCTGGGCAACAGCAGGAATGAGGCGAGCACACAGGCCAGGAAACCGACGATAAAACCCTTGCGATTGCCCAGGGCCAAGGTCAGCAGGCCGTGGTAGGTGTCGCGGATATTCGAGAAGTGACGCTCGAAACCCTGCTGGAAATTCAGCACCGCTTGCAGTGCGGCATTGCGCGGTTTCGGGTGCTGCTCGCCCTCATGGTGGTTGATGAATGCATCTTCGGGATGGTGCCCCACGCCTGGCTCCGGCGTGTGCGGCTTGAGCAGGAACATCGCCAGCGTCGGCACCAGGGTGCGCGAAAGAATGAATGAGCTGGCCATGGCAAAGATCACCGCCAGCGCCATCGGCCGGAACAGATAACCGGCGATGCCTTGCAGCAGGAACATCGGCACGAACACGATGCAGATGCACAGCAGCGAGACGAACGCCGGGCCGACAATTTGCGCGGCGCCGTCGAGGATCGCGGTCTTCACCGGCTTGCCTTGCTCCAGGTGCCAGTTGATGTTTTCGATGGTCACCGTGGCGTCGTCCACCAGGATCCCTACGGCCAACGCCAGCCCGCCGAGGGTCATGACGTTGAGGGTCTGCCCGCTGACCGCCAGCAGCGCAATGGCCGACAGCACCGCCAGGGGAATCGACGCCGCGATAATGATCGTGGAGCGCCAGCTGCCGAGGAACAGCAGGATCATCGCACTGGTCAGCAGCGCGGCGATGATGCCTTCCTGGGCCACGCTGCCCACCGATTGCTTGACGAATACCGAGGCGTCGCCCAGCAGCGAGGTCTTCAGTGACGGCGGCAGGGTTTCGTTGATGCGCGGCAGCATCTGGCGGATACCGTCGATGATCGACAGGGTGGAAATGCTGCCGTTTTTCAACGCCGGCATCAGCACCGCGCGATGGCCGTCGACGCGCACGATGTTGGTCTGCGGCGGCGAACCGTCGCGCACGTGGGCGACCTGGCCGATGGTGATCAGCGCGCCGTCGACGGTCTTGATCGGCAGGTCGTTGAGCTCATCGATGGCCTTGGGGCTGTTGTTGAGCAGGATCGTGTATTCATTGGGGCCGAGTTTGGCGGTGCCCACCGGGATGATCTGGTTCTGCAGCGCCAGGGCATTGCCCACATCCTGGGCCGACAAGCCTTTGGCCGCCAGCGCCTGGGGGTCGAGGTCAAGGGTGATCTGCCGCTGCTTGCCACCCATCGGCGTGGGCATGGCCAGGCCGGGCAGGGCGCTGAGGGGCAGGCGGATATTGTTCTGCACCAGGTCGCGAATTTTGGCTTCCGACAGCGTCGGGCTGGAGAACGCCATTTGCAGGATCGGCACCGTGGAGGCGCTGTAGTTGAGGATCAGCGGTGGCGTGATACCCGGTGGCATCTGCTTGAGCACCGTTTGTGACACGGCGGTCACTTGGGCGTTGGCGGTGCGGATGTCGACGCCGGGCTGGAAGAAAATCTTCACGATGCCCATGCCGGGCAAGGATTGCGATTCGATATGTTCGATGTCGTTGACGGTGGTGCTCAGGGAGCGTTCGTAGGTGTAGATCACCCGGCCGGCCATGGCGTCCGGCGACAGGCCGTTGTACTGCCAGACCACGGCGACCACAGGGATGCCGATATCGGGAAACACGTCGGTGGGGGTTCGCAGGGCCGCCATCGGCCCGATGATGCAGATGAATATGGCCAACACGATAAACGTGTACGGCTTTTGCAGTGCGGTCTTTACCAGCCCGAGCATGCGTGAACCTCCGAGGGAGCAGGATTGCAAACCCCGGCAGTCTTGCCCGACCCACCTAACACGCGCCTTTCAGCCAGGTGAAGGAACATTTAGGTAAGGGCTGAAGATCGTTTCATATGGATTCATTTGTTCTACAGGGCGTGGCTGCCCAAGCTTGCATCCCATCGGACGACTTGTCTTTTTACTGATGTTCTTTGGAGCTCTGCCATGTCACTCAAACCTTTATTGATGATCCCCGCCCTGGGGGCTGTTTTGTTGTTGTCGGCCTGTGCCGGCCCGATTCCCAAGGCGGACCCCAGCGAAGCCTGGATCGGCTTGAAAGAAGAAGCGCCGAACGACCTGATGGCCGAACGTGTGGACGGCAAGCGTGTCGACGACGGGCGCTTTTTCGAGGTGACCCCCGGGGATCATCGCCTGGACGTGACGTTGTTCGAGGAAGAAGCCGGCGACGACAACCAGCAGGACTGCCAGGGTCGGGTCGAGTACAAGGATTTCAAGGCGGGTGAGCATTACACCCTGGTGGAGTCGAGCCTGGGCACCACCGTGCGCGCATCCCTGATGGACGGGCACGGTAAGGAAGTCGCGGCGACTCAGGATTTCAATTGCATGCCTGGCTAGGCGTGGTGCACCGCCGCTCTATGGGGCTTGGCGGGTGCCTCAGGTTTGACGTGGGGGTGATGGTGCCGGCGGGTAATGCGCAACACCCCCCACAACATGGCGCCGGCTACCGCCAGCCAACCGCAGATCAACAGGAAAATCGTTGTTGCAAGGCTCATTTTGGCCTCCTTTCGCCCCGCAGGGGGCACACACAGTCTTCTCAATGGACAGTCTAGCTACCCGGCGGTTGCCTGCTATTGACCAATGGTCGTGTTCGTCCAACTCGTTTGCTCTAACCGCGACGCTTTACTGAGCCTATGGGCTATACCCGCGTGGCAGAGCGTCCTATGATCAGGGCCCTCACCGGCAGTTGATCAAGAGAGTAAAAAATTGCGGTTACGGTCGAACCTTAAAACATCCTTGTTGCTGGCCTGTGCCCTGGGGCTCGCGGCCTGTTCCGGGCAGCCGTCGAAACTTCCGGGCCTGCCGGAACGTGTCGAACTCAATGGTGTGCCGACCTTTCGCAGCGAGGCTTATCAGAGCGGTCCTACGGCATTAGCCAGCATGCTGTCGCAACAAGGCATTGTGATGACACCGGGCTTGTTGGATAAGCCGTTGCATTTGCCGGGCGGTGAAGCGGACCTGGAGCGCAACATGCAGGTGCTGGCCCGTGAGTACGGGCTGATGGTGTACCCGCTGGATGCCAAGCTGACCGCGGTACTGGCGCAGGTGGCGGCGGGTTACCCGGTGATGGCGCGGATTGGCGGCGGCCTGTTGTCTGACGCGCACTACGTGGTGGTGGTGGGTTTCAACCAGCAGAAAAGCACGGTGCTGTTGCGTTCAGGCATGGACCGACGCCTGCTGATGAGCTTCAGCGACTTTGAGTCGAAGTGGAGCAGTGCCGGGCACTGGGCAATCGTCACCCAGCGCCCGAGCCAATTACCGGCCAATGTGGATGCGCAGCGCTGGCGGGATTCGGCGAACGCAACGGCCCAGGCCGGGCAGGAGCGGGCGGCAGCGCAGGCGCTCAAGGTGTTGGCGGAACACAAATAAAATGGGAGGGGCGAGCCCCTCCTAAATGCGTTCTCGGTGTTCCTTAACGGCGGACTTCGGCGGCATTCGCGCGGTTCTTCAGGTTCTTGTCAGCCTTGTAGCGCAGCGCGACGTCCGGCACCGAGCCGCCCTTGCCGGTCTCGACCCAGCTACGGATACGGCTGGCATCGGCAAAGTGGGTGAATTTGCCGAAAGCATCCAGGATCACCAGCGACACGGGACGATTACCCATGCGGGTGACCAGCACCAGGCAATGACCGGCCTGGTTGGTGAAACCGGTCTTGGTCAGCTTGATATCCCAGTTGGCGCGGTTGATCAGGTGGTCGGTATTGGAGAAACCCAGGGTGTAGTTGGGCTTGCGGAACGCTACGGTCTTTTCCTTGGTGGTGCTCAACTGGCTCAGCATCGGAAATTTTTGCGCGTAGGCCAGCAGCTTGCTCAAGTCGCGGGCGGTGGACACGTTGTGGATCGACAGGCCGGTGGGCTCGACATAATGGGTGCTGGTCATGCCCAGGGCCTTGGCCTTGGCGTTCATCGCGGCAATAAAGGCCGCGTAGCCGCCCGGATAGTGGTGCGCCAGGCTAGCGGCGGCGCGGTTTTCCGAGGACATCAGGGCAATCAGCAACATCTCCCTGCGCGGCATCTGGCTGCCGATCTTCACGCGGGAGAACACGCCTTTCATCTCCGGCGTGTCGGTGATGTTGATGTCGATGTACTCGTCCATGTTCTGCTTGGCTTCAAGCACGATCAGGCCCGTCATCAGCTTGCTCACCGAAGCGATAGGCACTACCACGTCGGGGTTGCTGGCGTAGATGACCTTGTTGGTCTGCAGGTCCACCAGCATGGCGCTGCCGGAAGCGATCTGCAGTTTGGACGGATCCCGCGGCGCCAGGGCGGAGTCGGCAGCGTGTGCAAAGGTGCCGGTGAACGCAAAAAACAGGCTGACAATGGAAAGACGAATTTTCACGCGGATGAACTCGCTAAAAAGTAAGAAATACCGTTGGGAAACGGGTTTTGTGATAAATGGCGTTACATTTTAGGAGTATGGACGAGAGACTGTCGAATGTTCTTCTAAAACCGGACGAAAGTGCTTAAAAACTAAGAAAAAACAGGTTTTCTTCCGAGCAATAAAAAGCCCTGCGATAAGGCAGGGCTTTTTCAGTACGGCTGGTTATTAACCGTGCAGGGTTTCTGCGGCGTACAGGGTATTTTCCAGCAGGCAGGCACGGGTCATCGGGCCAACGCCACCCGGCACCGGGGTGATCCAGCCGGCGCGGGGCAGGGCGGTTTCATACACCACGTCGCCGACCAGCTTGCCGTCTTCCTGGCGGTTGATGCCCACGTCGATGACGATGGCGCCTTCCTTGATCCATTCGCCCTTGACCAGGCCCGGCTTGCCGGCGGCCACGACGACCAGGTCGGCACGGCCAACGTGGCCGGCCAGGTCCTTGGTGAAGCGGTGGGTCACGGTGACGGTGCAGCCGGCCAGCAGCAACTCCATGGCCATTGGGCGGCCCACGATGTTGGACGCGCCGACGACGACGGCATCGAGGCCGTACAGGTCGACACCGGTGCTTTCCAGCAGGGTCATGATGCCTTTGGGCGTGCACGGGCGCAGCAGTGGGATACGCTGCGCCAGCCGGCCGACGTTATAAGGATGGAAACCGTCGACGTCTTTGTCAGGGCGGATGCGCTCGAGCAGCTTGGACGCGTCCAGGTGCGCGGGCAATGGCAATTGCAGGAGGATGCCGTCCATCGCCGGGTCGTCGTTGAGGCTGTCGATCAGGTCGGTCAGGGCCTGCTGGGTGGTGTCGGCAGGCAGGTCGTAGGCCTTGGAAAGAAAGCCGACCTCTTCACAGTCTTTACGCTTGTGCGAGACATAAACCTGAGAGGCAGGATCGCTGCCGACCAGGATCACCGCGAGGCCAGGCGTGCGCAAGCCTTGCTGGCTGCGCTCGGTGACTCGTTTGGCGATCTGCTGGCGCAGGCTGGCGGCGATTGATTTGCCGTCGATAAGTTGTGCAGTCATTACGCGTGATTAACCATCGAGAGGGGGAGGAAAAGTGCGCGCATTCTCGCACGCCACGGCGTGAGGGCAAAGGCGCTTGGTCCGCAAATTGGCCTAACCCCTTAAATAAAATGAATTTTTTTCAAAAAAGATTTGACGGGTTTCCAGGCCCTCTATACTATTCGTCGCACTTGTCGGGCACAGCCTAGCACTGGTTAAGAAGGTCGAGCAGAATGGTTGTTCTGCAAGGCTGGAAGCACTTAGTTTGTAATCCTCCAAGAGTACAGATTAATAAGGCGCCCGTAGCTCAGCTGGATAGAGCATCCGCCTTCTAAGCGGATGGTCGCAGGTTCGAGTCCTGCCGGGTGCGCCATTAGGCAGCTTTGGCACAAGTAGCGCTATATGGTGGGCGTAGCTCAGTTGGTAGAGCACGGGATTGTGACTCCCGTTGTCGAGGGTTCGATCCCCTTCGTCCACCCCATATTTTGAAAGGCGCCAGATTAACCGTCTGGCGCCTTTGCTTTAAGAGCTTCAAGCGCGGATGTGGTGGAATTGGTAGACACACTGGATTTAGGTTCCAGCGCCGCGAGGCGTAAGAGTTCGAGTCTCTTCATCCGCACCAAATAAGGCCTTACTCGGTTTACATGCAGGGTGGGGTTAGACAAAGAAGTAGTTTGGTTTCTTTGTTAACGCAATATGGTGGGCGTAGCTCAGTTGGTAGAGCACGGGATTGTGACTCCCGTTGTCGAGGGTTCGATCCCCTTCGTCCACCCCATATTCGAAAGGCGCCAGATTTAACAGTCTGGCGCCTTTTTTGGTTTTGGCGGTTCGGTTTTTCGTGGCTGCGGGTTGTGGGTCGCGATGGCGATGCGTTTCATCGTATTTATGTGTCTCGATGATACTGCATTGTTATCTGCCTTCATTGCGAGGTAGGCCGTCAGGGAGATGGGCGACGATCCCTTCTATATATAGAGGGGCGGCGCAGAGCCCTGGCGTGATTGGCTTTATTTGTCACCGGGGCGGGGCGCGACAGTGCCTTCGTACCGATAAATTGCCGGCTGTTTACGGGCGTATTTCCAGTAGGGTGACTTCTTGAGTTTGACCCACTAGAATGCATGCCCTTGATTGGGGTCGGAAATGGCCGGCTAACGTCTGTGCAACGAGGAATATCCATGCAAGTTTCTGTTGAAAATACTACTGCTCTCGAGCGCCGCATGAGCATCACCGTGCCGGCTGAGCGCATCGAGACTGCGGTCAACAAGCGTCTGCAGCAGACTGCCCAAAAGGCCAAGATCGCTGGTTTCCGTCCAGGCAAAGTGCCAATGAGCGAAATCAAGCGCCGTTTTGGTGCTGATGCACGCAATGAAGCCGTCGGTGACGTGATCCAGGCTTCTTTCTACGAAGCAGTGGTTGAGCAAAAGCTGAACCCGGCTGGTTCGCCTTCGATCGAGCCCAAGTCCCTGGAAGCGGGCAAGGACCTGGAATACGTTGCCGTATTCGAAGTGTTCCCTGAGTTCGAAGTGGCCGGTTTCGACGGTATCGCTATCGAGCGCCTGAGCGCCGAAGTGGCTGATTCGGACCTGGACAACATGCTGGAAATCCTGCGCAAGCAGAACACCCGTTTCGAAGTGGTCGACCGTGCTGCCCAGAACGAAGACCAGCTGAACATCGATTTCGTTGGCAAGGTTGACGGCGAAGCATTCGCTGGCGGCTCCGCCAAGGGCACTCAGCTGGTGCTGGGTTCCAACCGCATGATTCCTGGCTTCGAAGACGGCCTGGTTGGCGCCAAGGCCGGCGAAGAGCGTGTCCTGAACCTGGAATTCCCTGCTGACTACCAGAACCTGGACCTGGCTGGCAAAGCCGCCGAGTTCACCGTGACCGTCAACAGCGTTTCCGAGCCTAAGCTGCCAGAGCTGAACGAAGAGTTCTTCAATCAGTTCGGCATCAAGGAAACAGGTATCGAAGGCTTCCGCACCGAAGTTCGCAAGAACATGGAGCGCGAGCTGCGCCAGGCTATCAAGTCCAAGGTCAAGAACCAGGTCATGGATGGTCTGCTGGCCTCCAACCCGATCGAAGTGCCTAAGGCCCTGCTGTCCAACGAAGTGGATCGCCTGCGCGTACAGGCTGTCCAGCAGTTCGGCGGCAACATCAAGCCAGACCAACTGCCGGCCGAGCTGTTCGAAGAGCAAGCCAAGCGCCGTGTGGTGCTGGGTCTGATCGTGGCTGAAGTGGTCAAGCAGTTCGACCTCAAGCCTGACGAAGATCGCGTCCGCGAAATGATCCAGGAAATGGCTTCGGCCTACCAGGAGCCTGAGCAGGTCGTGGCCTGGTACTACAAGAACGACCAGCAGCTGAACGAAGTACGTTCGGTTGTGCTGGAAGAACAAGTTGTGGATACTGTTCTGCAGAAGGCTAAGGTGACCGATAAAGCGGTCTCTTACGAAGAAGCAGTCAAGCCGGCGGAAGCAGCACAAGCCGACTGATTGTCCAACTCGTTGGAAATTCAACCATAAGCCAGCCTCGCGCTGGCTTATGCGTTTTCAAGACATGACTATTTGGGAGTAACTGCAGAGCATGTTCCGTAATTCCTATATTCAGCAGAACTCTGATATCCAGGCCGCAGGCGGCCTGGTCCCGATGGTTGTCGAGCAGTCCGCTCGTGGCGAACGCGCCTACGACATCTACTCGCGCCTGCTCAAGGAGCGAGTGATCTTTCTGGTGGGCCCGGTAGAGGACTACATGGCCAACCTGATCTGTGCGCAACTGCTGTTCCTTGAAGCGGAAAACCCGGACAAGGACATCCATCTCTACATCAACTCGCCGGGCGGTTCGGTGACAGCGGGCATGTCGATCTACGACACCATGCAGTTCATCAAGCCGAACGTATCGACGACCTGCATTGGCCAGGCCTGCAGCATGGGCGCGTTCCTGCTGACCGCAGGTGCCGAGGGCAAGCGTTACTGCCTGCCGAACTCGCGTGTGATGATTCACCAGCCACTGGGCGGTTTCCAGGGTCAGGCGTCGGACATTGAAATCCACGCCAAGGAAATCCTCTTCATCCGCGAACGCCTCAACACGCTGATGGCCAAGCACAGCGGGCACACCCTGGAAGAAATCGAGCGCGACACCAACCGTGACAACTTCATGAGCGCCGAAGCCGCACGTGAATATGGGTTGATCGACGCAGTGATCGAAAAGCGCCCCGCTTAATATAAGCCGCTCAAAATAGGGCTGGTCGGGTTTTCCGATCATCTGCGGGCTTGAAAAAGCCCGCATAAGCCTTCATCTTGTGTTGCAAGCCTATCGGATTTGGATCGAACGAATGACTGACACCCGCAACGGCGAGGACAACGGCAAGCTGCTCTATTGCTCCTTCTGTGGCAAAAGCCAGCATGAAGTGCGCAAATTGATTGCCGGCCCCTCGGTCTTTATCTGCGACGAGTGCGTCGACCTGTGCAATGACATCATCCGTGAGGAGGTGCAGGAAGCCCAGGCCGAAAGCAGCGCGCATAAATTGCCTTCGCCTAAAGAAATCAGCGGCATCCTTGATCAGTATGTGATTGGTCAAGAGCGTGCAAAGAAGGTTCTGGCCGTAGCGGTATACAACCACTACAAGCGCTTGAACCAGCGTGACAAGAAAGGCGACGAAGTCGAACTCGGCAAGAGCAACATCCTGCTGATCGGTCCTACAGGCTCGGGTAAGACCCTGCTTGCAGAAACCCTCGCTCGCCTGCTGAACGTTCCGTTCACCATCGCCGACGCCACCACCCTCACCGAGGCTGGCTACGTGGGCGAAGATGTCGAGAACATCATTCAGAAACTGCTGCAGAAGTGCGACTACGACGTAGAGAAGGCCCAGATGGGTATTGTCTATATCGACGAAATCGACAAGATCTCGCGCAAGTCCGACAACCCGTCGATCACTCGGGACGTTTCCGGTGAAGGCGTGCAGCAGGCCCTGTTGAAACTGATCGAAGGCACGGTTGCTTCCGTACCGCCACAAGGCGGCCGCAAGCACCCGCAGCAGGAATTCCTTCAGGTTGATACGCGCAACATCCTGTTTATCTGTGGCGGCGCATTCTCCGGCCTGGAGAAGGTTATTCAGCAACGGTCTACCCGTGGCGGCATCGGTTTCAGTGCAGAAGTGCGCAGCAAGGAAGAAGGCAAGAAGGTGGGCGAGTCCCTGCGTGAAGTCGAGCCTGACGATCTGGTCAAGTTCGGTCTGATCCCGGAATTCGTTGGCCGTCTGCCGGTCCTGGCCACGTTGGACGAGTTGGATGAGGCGGCTCTGATTCAGATCCTCACCGAACCGAAAAACGCCCTGACCAAGCAATATGCCAAGCTGTTCGAGATGGAAGGTGTGGACCTCGAGTTCCGTACTGACGCGCTCAAATCGGTGGCCAAGCGGGCACTGGAGCGCAAGACCGGTGCACGTGGCCTGCGTTCGATCCTCGAAGGTGTATTGCTCGACACCATGTACGAAATCCCCTCGCAGTCCGAGGTGAGTAAAGTGGTGATCGACGAAAGCGTTATAGAAGGCAAGTCCAAGCCACTGTATATCTACGAAAACAGTGAGCCGACTGCCAAGGCTGCGCCAGACGCGTAAGCGTTTCGCAGTTTTGGTACAAACGAAGGGGCCTCTAGGGGCTCCTTTGTTTTTCATAAGGATTTTTACTGCGTGTAACTGCCAGCATTGAGCTTGTTTTTTTTACACGCAGCCCCCATCTTGGTTTCAAGCTTATTTTTCAACTGTCATAGAGGCGAAATCATGAAGACAACCATCGAATTGCCTCTCCTGCCGTTGCGTGATGTCGTCGTCTATCCGCACATGGTTATCCCGCTGTTCGTGGGGCGCGAGAAGTCTATCGAAGCCCTCGAGGCCGCGATGACGGGCGACAAGCAAATCCTGCTGTTGGCCCAGAAAAACCCTGCCGATGATGATCCAGGCGAAGATGCCCTGTATCGCGTCGGCACCATTGCCACTGTCCTGCAACTGCTCAAGCTGCCCGATGGCACCGTCAAGGTGCTGGTGGAAGGCGAGCAGCGCGGTGCGGTAGAGCGTTTCATGGAGGTGGACGGCCACCTGCGCGCCGAAGTGGTGCTGATCGACGAAGTCGAGGCCCCTGAGCGCGAGTCCGAAGTGTTTGTGCGCAGCCTGCTCTCGCAGTTCGAGCAGTACGTGCAGTTGGGCAAGAAAGTCCCGGCTGAAGTCCTGTCTTCCCTCAATAGCATCGATGAGCCAAGCCGCCTGGTCGACACCATGGCCGCGCACATGGCGCTGAAGATCGAGCAGAAGCAGGACATCCTCGAAATCATTGACCTGTCGGCCCGTGTCGAACACGTGCTGGCGTTGCTGGATGCCGAGATCGACCTGCTCCAGGTCGAGAAGCGCATCCGGGGTCGTGTCAAAAAACAAATGGAGCGCAGCCAGCGCGAGTACTACCTGAATGAGCAGATGAAGGCCATTCAGAAGGAGCTCGGCGACAGCGAGGAAGGCCACAACGAAATCGAAGAGCTGAAAAAGCGCATCGATGCTGCCGGCCTGCCTAAAGACGCCCTGACCAAAGCCACCGCCGAGTTGAACAAGCTCAAGCAGATGTCGCCGATGTCGGCCGAAGCCACCGTGGTGCGCTCGTACATCGACTGGCTGGTGCAGGTGCCGTGGAAGGCTCAGACCAAGGTACGCCTGGACCTGGCTCGTGCCGAAGACATTCTCGATGCCGACCACTATGGCCTTGAAGAGGTCAAAGAACGCATCCTCGAATACCTCGCCGTGCAGAAGCGCGTGAAGAAGATTCGTGGCCCGGTGCTGTGCCTGGTTGGCCCGCCTGGGGTAGGTAAAACCTCCCTGGCCGAGTCCATCGCCAATGCCACCAACCGTAAATTCGTACGTATGGCCCTCGGTGGCGTGCGCGATGAGGCGGAAATTCGTGGTCATCGCCGGACTTACATCGGTTCGATGCCAGGAAGATTGATTCAAAAAATGACAAAGGTGGGTGTGCGCAACCCGCTGTTCCTGCTCGATGAAATCGACAAAATGGGCAGCGACATGCGCGGCGATCCGGCATCGGCCTTGCTGGAAGTGCTCGACCCTGAGCAGAACCACAATTTCAACGACCATTACCTGGAGGTCGACTACGACCTGTCCGACGTAATGTTCCTGTGCACCTCCAACTCCATGAATATTCCGCCGGCATTGCTGGACCGGATGGAGGTGATTCGTCTGCCGGGTTACACCGAAGACGAGAAGATCAATATCGCCGTCAAATACCTCGCGCCCAAGCAGATTTCGGCCAATGGGCTGAAGAAGGGCGAGATCGAATTCGACGTCGAGTCGATCCGCGACATCGTGCGCTACTACACTCGCGAGGCCGGTGTACGGGGGCTTGAGCGCCAGATCGCGAAGATTTGCCGCAAGGCGGTCAAGGAGCACGCGCTGGAAAAACGCTTCTCGGTGAAGGTCACGGCCGACGCTCTTGAGCACTTCCTGGGTGTGCGTAAATTCCGTTACGGCCTGGCGGAACAGCAGGATCAGGTAGGGCAGGTGACTGGCCTGGCGTGGACCCAGGTGGGCGGCGAATTGCTGACCATCGAAGCTGCGGTGATCCCCGGCAAGGGCCAGTTGATCAAGACCGGCTCCCTCGGTGACGTGATGGTCGAATCCATTACCGCCGCGCAGACCGTGGTGCGCAGCCGCGCCAGGAGCCTGGGGATCCCCCTGGACTTCCACGAGAAGCACGACACCCACATCCACATGCCGGAAGGGGCTACACCGAAGGATGGCCCGAGCGCTGGCGTAGGCATGTGCACGGCCCTGGTTTCGGCATTGACCGGCATACCGGTGCGCGCCGATGTCGCGATGACCGGGGAAATCACCCTGCGTGGCCAGGTATTGGCCATTGGTGGCCTGAAAGAGAAATTGCTGGCTGCACACCGCGGGGGCATCAAGACTGTGATCATTCCTGAAGAGAATGTTCGCGACTTGAAGGAAATTCCTGACAATATCAAGCAGGATCTTCAGATTAAACCGGTTAAATGGATTGACGAGGTCCTGCAAATTGCGCTGCAATACGCGCCGGAGCCCTTGCCGGATGTGGTTCCGGAGATAGTTGCAAAGGACGAAAAACGAGAGTCTGATTCCAAGGAAAGAATTAGCACGCATTAATGTGAATAAGCCTGGGGGCTTCCTTGACAGCTTTTTAGAGCCCTTGTTATAAAGCGGCTCTTAAGTGTCTGTAGGCCATTCAGCACTGGTTTTTGCTGTTTACCAAAAAACTTAGAATCATACTCAATAGATATATAAGGGGACTTAGAGTGAACAAGTCGGAACTGATTGATGCTATCGCTGCATCCGCTGATATCCCGAAAGCTGCTGCCGGCCGTGCGCTGGATGCAGTAATCGAATCCGTCACTGGCGCTCTGAAGGCCGGCGACTCCGTGGTACTGGTAGGCTTCGGTACTTTCTCTGTGACTGACCGCCCAGCTCGCACTGGCCGTAACCCACAGACTGGCAAAGCACTGCAAATCGCTGCTGCCAAGAAACCAGGTTTCAAAGCCGGTAAAGCCCTGAAAGAAGCGGTTAACTAAGCTTCGATCAAGCCTTTGCTACCCGGGTCGGACGCAGGTCTGGCCTGGCAGCGGAGCGAAAGCTGACCCAAGTATCCATCGGGTCGCCAAGCCGGGGGTGTAGATTCAACCCCCCGTCCGCTCCGCCAGTTACGAGAAGGCGCATCCTCGGATGCGCCTTTCTTCTATCCGGACTCTACCCACGCTCCACGGTTGCCAATTTTTGAAGTTCAACCGTTTCTGGGGGACGCATGCTGCAAAATATCAGGGACAATTCACAAGGCTGGATTGCCAAGACCATTATCGGGATCATCGTCGCATTGATGGCGTTCACCGGTATCGAGGCCATTTTCCAGGCTTCGACCAACACCAAGCAGGACGTGGCCAAGGTCAACGGTGAAGAAATCACCCAGACTGAACTGAGCCAGGCCGTCGACATGCAACGTCGCCAGCTGATGCAACAGCTGGGCAAGGATTTCGATGCTTCACTGCTGGACGAAAAACTGCTGCGCGAAGCGGCCCTCAAGGGCCTGATCGATCGCAAGCTGCTGCTGCAAGGCGCCGCCGACTCCAAGTTTGGCTTCTCCGAAGCTGCACTGGACCAGGTGATCCTGCAGACCCCGGAATTCCAGGTGGACGGCAAGTTCAACGCCGAACGCTTTGACCAGGTGATCCGTCAGCTGGGCTACAGCCGTCTGCAGTTCCGTCAGATGCTGACCCAGGAAATGCTGATTGGCCAGGTTCGCGCAGGCATCGCCGGCAGCGGTTTCGTGACCGACGCCGAAGTGCTGGCATTCGCCCGTCTGGAAAAACAGACCCGTGATTTCGCTACCGTCAATATCAAGGCCAACCCTGCGGCGGTGAAACTCACCGACGACGAGGTCAAGGCTTACTATGACCAGCACGCCAAGGAGTTCATGACCCCGGACCAGGTGGTCATCGACTACCTGGAACTGAAGAAGTCTTCCTTCTTCGATCAGGTCAGCGTGAAGGACGATGAACTGCAGGCTGCCTATCAGAAAGAAACCGCCAACCTTGCTGAACAGCGTCGTGCCGCGCACATCCTGATTGAAGTCAACGACAAGGTCACCGACGCGCAAGCCAAGGCCAAGATCGAAGAAATCCAGGCGCGCCTGGCCAAGGGTGAGAAGTTCGAGGCCCTGGCCAAGGAGTTCTCCCAGGATCCAGGTTCGGCCAACAATGGCGGCGATCTGGGCTTTGCCGGCCCTGGCGTCTACGACCCGGACTTCGAAGCAGCCTTGTACGCCTTGAACAAGGACCAGGTATCTGCACCGGTGCGCAGCACCTTCGGTTGGCACTTGATCAAGCTGTTGGGCGTTGAAGCACCGCAAGTGCCGACGTTCGCCAGCCTGAAAGACAAGCTGACCCGCGAGCTCAAGACCCAACAGGTCGAGCAGCGTTTTGTCGAAGCAACCAAGCAATTGGAAGATGCGGCATTCGAAGCCTCCGACCTGGCCCAACCAGCATCGGACCTGAAGCTGACCGTACACACCTCCGCGCCGTTTGGCCGTGAAGGTGGTGACGGTGTTGCGGCCAACCGTGCCGTGGTCACCGCTGCGTTCAGCCCGGAAGTGCTGGATGAAGGTGCCAACAGCAGCGCCATCGAGCTGGACCCGGAAACCATCATCGTGCTGCGTGCCAAAGAGCACCGCAAACCGGCGCAACTGCCGTTGGAAAGCGTTGCTGCGGCGATTCGCACACAGATGGCCAAGGAGCGCGCCAGCGCGGCTGCCAAGACTCACGCTGACGAGCTGATCGCTAGCCTGCGTGATGGCAAGACCCCGCTGAACCAGCCGGTCGACGGCCAGGCCTGGAAAGTCACTGAAGCGGCTACCCGTAGCCAGGAAGCGATTGACCCGGCCGTGCTGCAAGCCCTGTTCCGCATGCCCAAGCCTGCGGCCAAGGACAAGCCGACCTTCACCACCGTGACCCTGGCTGATGGCAGCCTGGTGATCGTGCGCTTGAACGGCGTCAACGAAGCGGCTGCCCCAACGGACGAAGAAAAGGCGCAATACCGCCGCTTCCTCGCTTCCCGTGTCGGCCAGCAGGACTTCGCGGCGTACCGCAAGCAGTTGGAAACCAAGGCTGATATCAAGAAGTACTGATGTCGCTTTGAACAAGAAGCCCCCGGCCTGAAAAGACCGGGGGCTTTTTTATGTGCGCTAGACTGGGTACTCGGTATCGTCGACCCAGGAGTTCCAAGCGTGTTGATTCAAGGAATGGATGGCTTGCTGATCCGCCGCGCCAGCGTGGCGGATGTTCCTGCTGTGCTGCAGGTGTTCGACGAGGTGATCGCCTGGTTCGTTGGCAGGGGCAATACCCATCAGTGGGGCACCGAGCCCTGGTCGGCGTCGCCCCGGCGGGTCGCGCAAGTGGCTGAAGCCTGCGCGTTGCCCGGGGCCTGGGTTGTCGAGGACCCCGAGGGGCATCTCCGAGGAGCGCTGGTGTTGGGCGATCCCATGCCATATGTACCGTCGGCGACTGAGCCCGAGGTGTATGTGCGCCTGTTGATTGCCGCGCGTGACCCGAGTGTTCGCGGCCTTGGCCGGCGCATGATGGCCTTTGCCGATGACCAGGCCCGCGCAGCAGGAGTCACGGGCTTGCGTGTGGACTGCTACGGCGGCGGGACAGGGGATCTGGTGCGTTTTTATGAGTCCTGTGGTTACCAGCGCATTTCAACGTTCGACTTGGCGGGGTGGCCGGGCCAACTGCTGGGGCGCCGTCTGTGATGCACCGGCCCAGGCCAGCAGCATCAGAAGCACAACCGCCCAAGGAAAGGCCGTGGCGCCCCAACCTTGAAGCAATACACCACCCGCCAGGCCGCCACCGGCTATCCCCAGGTTCCACACGGTCACCAGCATGGATTGTGCGGCATCCGCCGACTTGCCCGCCGATTGGGCCAGTGCGGTTTGCAGCAATGCCGGCAAACCGCCGAACGCCAGGCCCCATAACGCCACGGCGATATAGATGACTGCCGGCACATTGATCCACAACGCCAGCGCCAGGGCGATCAGGCCAAACAGCGCACAGCTGGTCAGCAGCAAAGCGCGCAGCCACCGGTCAATCAATACACCTGCTAGCCAGATGCTCAGCACCGCCGAGAGGCCGAACACCAGCAGCACTCGGTCAACGTCTGCCTCAACCCCGGCGGGCACCAGCAACGGGGCGATGTAGGTGTACAGAATGTTATGGGCCAGCACGTAGGTAAACGTCACCCATAGCACCGGACGAACGCCCGGCAGGTTCAGCACCTCGCGCAGCCCCAGGCGTTTATCCGCCCGTTCGCCGGCAAAGTCCGGCAGTTGCCAGCGTGCCCAGGCGAGCAGTACCAGGGTCAGCCCGGTCATGATCGCAAAGCTCAAGCGCCAGCCAACGGCGGTGCCGAGGAAGGTACCCGCGGGTACACCCAGCGACAGTGCCAGCGGTGCACCCAGCATCGCCACGGCAATGGCGCGACCTTGCAGGTGTGGCGCCACCATTCGGCTCGCATACCCCGCCAGCAGCGCCCACAGCAACCCGGCGAAGACCCCGGCAAAAAAGCGTGCCACCAGGGTCAGCCCGTAATGGCTGGACAGCGCGGTTACGCTGTTGACCAAGGCAAACCCGCCAATGGCCAGCAGCAGCAAGGGCCGCCTGCGCCAGCCGCGGGTCAGCAGCGTCAGCGGGATGGCTGCCAGCAGGGAGCCAAGGGCGTAGAGGGTAACCAATTGGCCGACCAGGGCGGGTGACACGCCCAGGCCTTCGCCCATCTGCGGCAGAAGCCCGGCGGGCATGGCTTCGGTGAGGATGGTGATAAAGCCGGCGCTGGCCAGGGCCAGTAGACCGCCCAGGGGTAAGGAGTCCCGCTGGGCTGATGCGGTGAGTGGAGGGCAGCTGCTCATGACGTTTTATCCAGGTAAAAGGGCAAGCAGGCAGAGTAGGGGGCTGCGACTGGCGGAAAAACAGGCTAAGGTTCCGAACTTATCGGACGCCGGTGTCCGTAATTGCTGGAGGCAGATCATGGACAGCTTGGGCAGCCTGTCGGTATTTGTGCAGGTGGCGCAGACGCTCAGCTTCACCGCCGCCGGCCGCGTGCTGGGGGTGTCGTCGTCGGCCGTGGGCAAAAGCATTGCGCGGATGGAAGAGCGCCTGGGCGTGCGGCTGTTTCACCGCAGCACGCGCAGTATCACCTTGACCAGTGAAGGTGCGCTGTTCCTTGAGCGCTCGCGGCGGATTCTCGCTGAGGTGGAAGCGGCCGAGCAGGAACTGACGGACGCCGCTGCAACGCCACGGGGCAAGTTGCGCATCAGTGTGCCGCAGGTGCGCGGCTTGTTGATGCCGGTGCTCAGTGACTTTATGCGCGCCTACCCGGAGATCGAGCTGGACGTGGATTTTTCCGACCGCATGGTGGACGTGATCGAGGAAGGTTTCGATGCAGTGATTCGCACCGGCAAGCCGGAAGATTCACGCTTGATGGCCCGCCACCTGGGCCACTACCAGTTGGTACTCGTCGCCACACCGGGCTACTTCGCCCAACACGGCACGCCGCAGCAACCACAGGACCTCAATGGTCACGCCTGCCTGCGCCACAAGTTCTGCGCCACGGGCAAGCTCGAGCCCTGGCCGTTGCGCCTTGCCCCGGGGGCTGCGGAACCGCTGTTGCGTACGCCGTTGGTCAGCACCACCATCGAGTCCCTCAAGCATGTGGTGCTCGAGGGGTTGGGCATTGCCTGCCTGCCGGACTACATGGTCAACCAGGCCGTTGACGAAGGGCGCTTGCAACGGGTGCTGGATGAATACCTGGAGCATCGGGGCAATTTCTGGATATTGTGGCCCGGTCGCCATACCTCGGCCAAGCTCCGTGTGTTTATTGACCATATGTGCGCCGGGCTTTTCCCAGCAGGCCCCGGTGCGTAACCCTGTGACGTTTTACCGACAGGAATGTGCGCGCCAAGGCCTCGTTCTGTTGCACAATACCGCCCAGACCGTTTTCCTCAGGAATATCAATGTCGACATCATTCCACTTGCGTAGCCTCGGGCTGGCGCTGGTGCTGGCGGGCGCCGCGGGCTGCTCGTCACCCAAGACCGCTATTTATGAACATGAAAACTTCGACGACTCCGGTACATTTTCCCGGGATTATCCGGTTACCGATGTAGCGGCGTGCGAGGCCGCGCGGCGCGCCTTGCTGAGCCAGGGCTACATCATCACCAGCAGCGATCCGAAACTGGTCGTGGGTAACAAGAGCTTCCAGCAGACCGGCGAAACGCACCTGCAGATCAGCTTCAACGTGGTCTGCGCCGATGATGGCAAAGGCAAGAACCACTCGACGATGTTCGCCAATGCCCTGCAGGATCGCTATGCGCTGAAGAAGGTCAACAACTCCGCAAGCCTGGGTGTGGGCGTGCTGGGGTCGGTGTCGATGCCGATCGGCTCTACCGATGACTCGATGGTGAAGGTGGCCAGTGAGACGGTGTCCGCGCCGAAGTTCTACGACCGTTACTTTGCGTTGGTGGATGTGTTCCTGCCACAGGAAGTGAAGAAGGCCGAGCATATCCCCGAGCAGCCCAAGGCCGATCTGGGTGTGCCGGAGCCGAAGGCCGCACCGGCTGCAGAGAAAGTCGAGGCGCCGAAGGAAGAGCCTGCCGCACCGGCTGCCTCGGAGCCGGTTGTGCCCGCGCCTGAGGCTGCACCGATTGCGCCGCAGGCCGAACCCGCACCCGCTGCCACCACGCCGGACCTGCCGCCGCCGACAGAAGCGATTCCGCCGCTGCCGACGCCTGCGCAGTAAATCAAACCGCTACGGGGTCAGCCTTGTCGACGTTGATCCCGTAGCGCTTGATCGCTTCACTGACCTTGTCGCGACCGATCACGCCGTCATCCGCCAGTGCCTTCAGGGCAGCCAGGGCGATGAAGTGGCGATCCACCTCAAAGAACGCGCGCAAGGCTTCCCGAGTGTCTGATTGCCCGAAGCCATCAGTGCCCAGTGCGACAAAGCGTCGGCCCGGCACGAACGGACGGATCTGATCGGCGAACAGTTTCACGTAATCCGTCGCCACCACCACCGGTCCCGTTTGCCCGGCCAGGCATCGCTCGACGTAGCTCGCGCGCGGCTCACGCTCGGGGTGCAACAGGTTCCAGCGCTCCACCGCGTGTCCGTCACGGCGCAACTCGGTCAGGCTCGTCACGCTCCAAACGTCGCATTGCACGGCAAAGTCGTTGGCGAGCAGGTCGGCGGCTGCGATCACTTCGCGCAGGATCGACCCGCTGCCCATCAGTTGCACCTTGGCGTGCTGGCTGCCGCTCAGGCGGTACATGCCTTTAACAATGCCATCCTCCACACCTTCGGGCATCGCCGGGTGCGGGTAGTTTTCGTTGAGCAGGGTGATGTAGTAGTAAATATCCTCCTGTTCGACATACATACGCCGCATGCCCTCGCGAATAATCACCGCCAGTTCGTAGGCAAAGGTCGGGTCATAGGACACGCAGCACGGAATCACCGACGACAGGATATGGCTATGGCCATCGTCATGCTGCAGGCCTTCGCCCATCAGCGTGGTGCGCCCGGCCGTGGCACCCAGCAGGAAACCACGCGCCCGTGCATCGCCCGCCGCCCAGGCCAGGTCGCCGACGCGCTGGAAGCCGAACATCGAATAGAAGATATAGAACGGCACGGTCATCAGGCCGTGGTTGCTGTAGGACGTACTTGCTGCGATCCACGAGGAAATGGCGCCGGACTCATTCAGGCCTTCCTGCATGATCTGTCCGTCCTTGCTCTCCTTGTAATAGCTCAGTTGCCCGGAGTCCTGTGGGGTATAGAGCTGGCCGACGGCGGAGTGGATGCCGATCTGTCGGAACAGGCTTTCCATGCCGAAGGTGCGTGATTCGTCCGGCACGATGGGCACGATCAGCTTGCCCAGGTGCGGGTCTTTCAGCAGCGTACCGAGGATGCGCACGAAGGCCATGGTGGTTGATATCGCGCGCTCGCCGGTGTCCTTGAGCTGAGTGGCGAAGGCGCTCAGTTCGGGGATCTGCAACGGTTCGACCGCCGTGTGGCGCGCGGGCACATAGCCGCCCAGGGCCTGGCGACGCGCGGCGAAGTAACGGGCTTCTTCGCTGTCGGCGGTGGGCTTGAGGTACGGAATTTCAGCGAGTTGCTCATCGGGCACTTCCAGGCCGAAGCGGTCGCGGAAGGCTTTGACGGCATCGGCGCCCATCTTTTTCAGTTGGTGATTGATGTTCTGGCCTTCGCCGGCTTCGCCCATGCCAAAGCCCTTGACGGTCTTTGCCAGGATCACCGTCGGTTGGCCGCTGTGGCGCACGGCGGCGGCATAGGCGTTGTAGACCTTGTCCGGGTCATGGCCGCCCCGTGAGAGTTTCCAGATATCGTCGTCGGACAGGTCTGCAACCAGTGCCAGCAACTCCGGGTATTTGCCGAAGAAATGTTCGCGCACGTAGGCGCCGTTCTGGGATTTGTAGTTCTGGTAGTCGCCGTCCACGCACTCCATCATGCGCTGGCGCAGCAGGCCACTGGTGTCTTTTTCCAGCAGTGCATCCCAGCCACCGCCCCAGATCACTTTGATCACATTCCAGCCGGCGGCGCGGTACAGGCTTTCGAACTCCTGGATCACCTTGGCATTGCCGCGTACCGGGCCGTCCAGACGTTGCAGGTTGCAGTTGACCACGAAGATCAGGTTGTCGAGTTTCTCGCGTCCGGCCAGGGAAATGGCGGCCAGGGATTCCGGTTGGTCCATTTCGCCATCACCGAGGAATGCCCAGACCTTGCGGCCCTGGTGTTGCTTGAGGTCACGAAACTCCAGGTAGCGCATAAAGCGCGCCTGGTAGGCTGCCGTGATCGGCCCGAGGCCCATGGACACGGTGGGGAATTGCCAGAAGTCCGGCATCAGCCGTGGGTGGGGGTAGGACGAAATGCCCTCGCCACCGGCTTCGCGGCGGAAGTTATCCAGGTGTGCTTCGCTGATGCGGCCTTCGAGGTAGGCACGGCCTTAGATGCCTGGGGAGGAGTGGCCCTGGATGTACACCAGGTCGCCGTCGAAGTTGTCGGTGCGGCCACGGAAGAAGTGGTCGAAACCTACGTCGTACAGCACAGCGGCTGACGCATAAGTGGCGATATGCCCACCCACACCGGAGTGTTTACCTGCACGCAATACCATGGCCATGGCGTTCCAGCGGATAAACGCGTTGATACGGCGTTCGATGACCAGGTTGCCGGGGTAGGGCAACTGGCGTTCCACCGGGATGGTGTTGACGTAAGGCGTGGTCACCCGCCCGTAGAAGTCACCATGCCGCGCCACGTCGAAATCCAGCAACTGATCGATCAGGTAATGGGCGCGCGGGCGGCCTTCGGTGGACAGCACCGATTCGATGGACTCCAGCCACTCGCGGGTTTCCTGTGGATCGACGTCGCGTCTGACTTCGTTATTCGGGGTCATGTGAGGCTCCAGGGTCGGCGGATTTCAAGTGGCGGGCTCCTTGTGGGAGTGTCGCCAAAGTTGTTGCAATTGCAACTACATGGTCGAATCTAGCGCGGGATGAGCTACTATTGCAACCTTCTTGAAATCCGCCGGATGGTGTTGCATGTCGTCGAAAGAGCCTGATGTATGGTTCCGTTTTGTCAGGGCCCACAGAACCGTCATCCGCGAAATCGAGCGCCGCCTGGCGGCCGCCGACTTGCCGCCTTACGCCTGGTACGACGCACTGTGGGGCCTTGAAAGCGGCCCCGAAGGCACCCGCCGCATGCACGAATTGGCCGATGTGCTGGCCATCGAGCGCTATAACCTCACGCGCCTGGTAGACCGCCTGGAAAAGGACGGCCTGGTGCTGCGTTCACGCTCCGACGGCGATGGCCGCGCGGCCTTTGCATCTATCACCGATGCCGGCCGGGCGTTGCGTAAAAAAATGTGGAAGATCTACGAAAGTACGGTGGACGAGTTGTTCCTGTCGCAGATCGAACCGCAGCAGCGTCAGGCGTTTGCCGAGGCGTTGGAGCGTACCGCCGGGATGGCGGTGGAGGCGGGTGTTCAAACCCGTGGTCGACGCAAGTCTGAAACTTGATGCAGACCCCATGTGGGAGGGGGCAAGCCCCCTCCCACATTGGAATGCATTCCCGTCCATTTCCGTGCATCCCTGATTGCAATCGCGCCTCAAAACCCCGGTGCTAAATTCGTACAACGCTGCTACGTTTAATCCTGGAGTGCAGGAACGTCATGACGTCGACATTTTTTCGTCATCACGGCACTTTAGGCTGGCTGTGCAGGTCATTTATCTGCAGCCGCTTTTAATTCAAAACAAGGAGCCCACCATGGACGAATACCAGGAAGAACTGCTGGAGTACCAGGCCTTTGAACTGGATCCTCTGGATCCGGCCGATGACGCCACCGAGCTGTAAGACCGACTTCAGGCGGAATGCCGCTGACTGCGGCGAAATTCCCCTGGGGTCTGGTTGTTCCATCGCCTGAACGCCCGTTGAAACGCCTGGGCTGAGGCAAAACCGAGCAAGTACGCGATTTCGCCGAATGCCAGTTCCGTATCGCGAATGTAGGTCATGGCCAGGTCGCGGCGGGTATCGTTGAGAATCGCGCGAAACTGTGTGCCTTCTTCGGCCAGTTTGCGGCGCAGTGTCCAGGTCGGCAGCTTCAAGCGCGCCGCCACTTCTTCCAGGTCGGGTTCCCGGCCGCCATTGAGCATCGGCCCGAGCAAGCGGGTAATGCGCTCGCGCAGGCTGCGGGTGCGGGTCAACTGCTCCAGTTCCCGTTCACACAGTTGCAGCAACAGGTGCCAGGTACTCGGACAATGCTGCGGGTTGCGCAGGGCCAGGGTTTGCTGGCTCAGGCGCAGTTGATTGGCGTCGGCGCCGAACTGGATCGGGCCATCGCCCAGCAGCGCGTACTGTTCGCTGTAGTCCGGCGCTGCAAATTCGATTTCAATCCGTTGCGCCTGTACCGTTTGCTGGGCCAGGCTCGAGAGTTGCTGCAGCCAGCCGGCGATGATCGAGTCCACCACGAAGCGGTTGTAGGCGTTATAGGGGCTGATGGAATAGAACCGCAGCCAGGCGCCTTCGGCGTCCTCGTGGAAACTCGATTGCCCGCGATAGTTGGAGCCGTACAGCGCCTCGAAGCGGGTCAGGGTGCGCGCTGCCTCGCGCACATTGGGCGCCTGGGCGGCGGTGACCCCGGCCAGCCCGGCCTGGCTCAGGCGGCTGAGCTGGCCCATGCGCAGGCCCAGGCCGGGGTCGCCGGTGAGTTGGATGGCCCCATGGCCCAGGCGCATATAACGCGGGATCGACAAGCGTGCACCCGCTTCGGCGAGGCGCGCGGGGTCGAGGCCGTATTGCAGCAGCAGCGGTTGCGGGTCGAGGCCGTGGCTGTGGATCGCGTCGGCCAGGGTGTGCACGAAGCCCACCGACAAATCACCCAGTCGCACCGGCTTCACGGGGCTACAGCCAGATATTCAGCAGGCGCGCGCCACGGGCGTCGCCGTCGGCGCTGATCTGCCCGTTGCTGCTGAGAAAACTGTGCCCGGCCGTGCCCAGGTCCCAGAACTGCCCACGCAGGAATACGCTCATGCCCGCGGTTGCCTGGCTGACGGGTTGTTGGCTGATCAGGGTGAGGCGTCGCCAGGCCTCACCTTCGCTGAGCTCTTCAGGCTTGAGGCTGATTTCCGGTGGCGTGGACACGCTCTTGAAGCCGCGCCATGGTCGATCCCAGGTATCGCGACCGAGCACAAAGGCCGGCACCGCAATCAGTTGCGCACCTTGCTCGTTGAGCTTGCGATAGTTGTCCGGGTACCAGCTGTCACTGCCGACCAACACGCCGAGGCGCCCGGCCGGGGTGTCGACCACGCTGACGATGTTTTCGTCACCGGGTTCGATAAAACCGCGTTCATCGTAGATCGGATAAAGCTGGCGCTGGGGATCGCCGAGGGGCAAGCCGTCCGCCGCAAACACCACGCTGGCGTTGTACAAGGCGCCATGGCCGACCTGCAGTTGGCCCTGGCTGACGCTGGGGTTGGGCAGGGCGATGGAGCCGGCCACCAGCGTGACGCCAAACTCCTTGGCCAGGCCGCCGAACAGCACCTGGTAGTCCCGCGCCATGCCGGAGGCTTTCATACGCAGGTAGGCGTCATCGGTGCGGTTATCGCCGGTTGCGCTGATCCAGGCACGGGCAAACAGCAGCGGGTTGCTGACCGATAGCCAGTTCATCGCATCCTTCACGTGCAGCGCCTGGTACACCTCATTTTTTTCACCGGTCAACATCAGCCAGGTACCGATATGTTCAGGCAGCACTACGATGGTTTTTTCGTTGATCAACCCCTGGTCCCGGGCCTTTTGCAGATAGGCCGCGAGCTTCAGGTGCAGGCGTTCCAGGCTCTGGTAATCGGCGGGAAACAGCTCCGGCTGGATGCCCAGCAAGTTGCCGCGATCGGCGGGCAGGCCTTCGTTGACGGCGAGGGTGATGCGCAGGTCCGACAGGTAATGCGCCACAGGGCGCTCCTGGGTCCAGACCAGATACGCGGCGACGGCGGCAACCAGGGCCATGGAGACGGTAAAAGCGAGAAGTTTACGCATGGGGCAACAGACAACAGACCGGGTGCAGGGTTCGCGACTAGGGTAGGGCCCCTGCAACGGCTTGCCAAGGGGCGCTGTGCATTTGGATCAATAACTTGTCAGTTTCAGTCATTGAGCCGTCGTCCACCGCCTCTTAGTCTGTGGGACATAAACCGATGAGGTGCCATTCGAGCCCCTCACGTCCCGTGATGATCCGTTGTGGAGCTGTACCATGACCGCTGCTGCCTACCCGCACCTGCTGGCCCCGTTGGACCTGGGTTTTACCACCTTGCGCAACCGCACCCTGATGGGCTCGATGCACACGGGCCTGGAAGAAAAGCCCGGTGGTTTCGAACGCATGGCGGCCTACTTTGCCGAGCGCGCCCGTGGCGGCGTGGGCCTGATGGTCACTGGCGGCATTGGCCCGAATGATGAAGGCGGGGTGTATTCCGGCGCGGCCAAGCTCACCACCGAAGAGGAAGCGCAGAAGCACAGGATCGTCACGCAGGCCGTGCATGAGGCGGGCGGCAAGATCTGCATGCAGATCCTCCACGCCGGCCGTTACGCCTACAGCCCAAAACAGGTGGCGCCGAGTGCGATCCAGGCGCCGATCAACCCGTTCAAGCCCAAGGAGCTGGACGAGGAAGGCATCGAGAAGCAGATCCAGGATTTCGTCACCTGCTCGCTGCTGGCCCAGGTCGCCGAGTACGACGGCGTGGAAATCATGGGTTCCGAAGGTTACTTCATCAACCAGTTCCTCGCCGCCCACACCAACCACCGCACCGACCGTTGGGGCGGCAGCTACGAAAACCGTATGCGCCTGGCGGTGGAGATCGTGCGCCGGGTGCGCGAAGCCGTTGGCCCGAACTTCATCATTATCTTCCGCCTGTCGATGCTCGACCTGGTGGAAGGCGGCAGCACCTGGGAAGAAATCGTGCAGTTGGCCAAGGCCATCGAGCAGGCCGGCGCGACCATCATCAACACTGGTATCGGCTGGCACGAAGCGCGTATCCCGACCATCGCCACCAAAGTACCCCGTGGCGCGTTCAGCAAAGTCACGGCCAAATTGCGCGGTGCGGTGCAGATCCCGCTGATCACCACCAACCGCATCAACACACCGGAGATTGCCGAGCAGATCCTCGCCGAAGGCGATGCCGACATGGTCTCGATGGCGCGGCCGTTCCTCGCCGACCCCGAGTTCGTCAACAAGGCCGCCGCCGGCCGCGCCGATGAAATCAACACCTGCATCGGCTGCAACCAGGCCTGCCTGGACCACACCTTTGGCGGCAAGTTGACCACCTGCCTGGTCAACCCACGCGCGTGCTACGAGACCGAACTCAACTACCTGCCGGTCAAGCAGATCAAGAAAATCGCCGTGGTCGGCGCCGGCCCCGCAGGCCTGGCTGCCGCGACCGTGGCGGCTGAGCGTGGCCACCAGGTGACCTTGTTCGATTCGGCCAGTGAGATCGGCGGCCAATTCAATATCGCCAAGCGCGTACCGGGCAAGGAAGAGTTTTTCGAGACCCTGCGCTACTTCAATCGCAAGTTGCAGACCACCCACGTCGAGCTGTGTCTCAACACCCGGGTCGACACCGCGCAGCTGGTGGCGGGCGGTTACGACGAGATCATCCTGGCCACGGGCATTGCGCCACGCACGCCGGCGATTGCGGGGATTGAAAACCCCAAGGTGCTGAGCTACCTGGACGTGATCCTCGAGCGCAAGCCGGTGGGCAAGCGCGTCGCGGTGATCGGCGCCGGCGGCATTGGTTTTGACGTGTCGGAATTCCTTGTGCACCAGGGCGTGTCCACCAGCCTCGACCGCGAAGCGTTCTGGAAGGAATGGGGCATCGACACCCAGTTGCAAGCCCGTGGCGGCGTGGCCGGGATCAAGCCTCAGCCCCATGCCCCGGCCCGTGACGTGTTCCTGTTGCAACGCAAGGCTTCCAAGGTCGGCGACGGCCTGGGCAAGACCACCGGCTGGATCCACCGTACCGGCTTGAAGAACAAGCGCGTGCAGATGCTTAACAGCGTCGAGTACCTGAAGATCGACGATGACGGCCTGCATATCCGCATCGGCTCCGAGGGTGAGCCGCAGCTGCTGGCCGTGGACAACATTGTCATCTGCGCCGGGCAAGACCCGCTGCGCGAACTGCAGGACGGCCTGGTCGCCGCAGGGCAGAACGTGCACCTGATCGGCGGCGCCGATGTGGCGGCCGAGCTGGATGCCAAGCGCGCGATCAACCAAGGCTCGCGCCTCGCCGCCGAGCTGTAAGACGACGCAAGGGGTGGTGTTAGACTACCGCCCCTTTTTCCATGCAGATGCCGCCCGATGGGTCCCTTTGACTGGCTTCCCCACACGCCCCTTGAAGCCATGCGGCTCGATTGGTTGAACGGCGTCGAACTGGCCGTGCTGCGCCTGGACCGCATCGACCCGCTGATCAGCGGCAACAAGTGGTTCAAGCTCACCAAACATCTGGCCCAGGCACGACAGGCCGGTGCCAGCGGCGTCATCAGCCTTGGCGGGGCGTACTCCAACCATCTTCACGCGCTGGCAGCGGCGGGCAAGCGTTTTGGTTTCGCCACTGTCGGCCTGCTGCGTGGCCATCCCCAGGACACCCCCACCGTCCTCGACCTGAAAGCCTGCGGCATGCACCTGCATTGGCTGGGCTACGGCGGTTATCGCGCGCGCCATGAGCCGGGTTTCTGGCTGCCGTGGCGCGAGCGCTATCCCGATCTTTACCCCGTGCCCGAAGGCGGAGGCGGGATGGCCGGGGCATTGGGTTGCGGGGTCTTGGTCGAGCAGGCACGCCGGCAATTGAGCACCGTGGGCTGGGCCGATTACGACGCCTGGTGGCTGGCGGCGGGCACCGGTACGACGTTGGCGGGGTTGGCGCTGGCGGAGGCGGGCGCGCATCCGGTGTATGGCGCAATGGCGGTACCGGATGATCATGGCGTGGCGCAGAACGTGAGTGCCCTCGTGCAGGGCGGTTATGAATTGCTGGACGCCAGCCGGGGTGGCTTTGGGAAGGTTGATCCGCTATTGCTCGAGTTTATCGAGAGCACTGAACAGGCCTGCGGTGTACCGCTGGAGCCGCTCTATACCGGCAAGGCGTTGCTGGCGTTGAAGCAGCAGATCGAGGCCGGGCGTTTCGTGCCCGGCACTCGCCTGATCTTCGTGCATACCGGTGGCTTGCAGGGCCGCCGAGGGTTTACAGCCTAGCGCGCTTACCCGGCATCATCCGCAACGCCGTGTTATCACGCATCACATAATGATGAAAGATCCCCGCCAACGCATGCAGGCCGATCAGCCAGTAACCGATCTTGCCGAACAGCACATGCCAGCCCTCGATCTGCTTGGCCAGCGCCTTGTTTTCAGCAATCAGCGGCGGCAGCTCGATCCCATAGAACATCACCGAATGCCCCTCGGCACTGACGATCAGCCAACCGGCAATCGGCATGCCGATCATCAAGGCGTACAGCGCGAAGTGCATCAGCGTGGCCAGCAGGCTTTGCCATTGTGGCGGGGCGGGGACGATCTTGGGTGCAACCCCCAGGCTGCGCGCGAACAGGCGCAGCCACACCAGCACAAACACGGTGAGGCCGAACATGAAGTGCATCTCGACGATCAACGTCCGTGCACCGCTGCCTTTGGGGAACTGGCCGCGTAACTCAATGCAGGCGTAGACCACCGCCAGCAGCACCACCATCAACCAGTGCAGCGCAATCGATATGGTGCTGTAGCGCGTATCGGAATTTTTCCACGGCATCGCTGGGTTCCTCACTCATCAGGGCGAACCTTCGTTCTTTGGCGACGAAGTCCTTTTACTGTAAGCCTGTTTTGCGCGGTTTGCCCGGTGCGATGTCGTTGTCTTGACCTCTATCAGTCGCTTTGCGGCATTTCACCGCGGGCCAGGCGCTGGTTGATGTCGGCGATGACGGCCGGCAGGTCGGTAATGGTGTCGATCAGGTAGTGGGGGCGCGAGCCTTCGAACATCGCTTCGATACGCGTGCGTTCGCTGGCCAGCGTCGAGGCGTCGAGGGCGCGGAACTGCGCGTAGGTCAGGCCCAGGGCGTTGCCGGAGCAGGTCAGGGCCACGGTCCACATCCCGGCGCGACGGCCTTCGAGGATCCCCGGCACGGTGTCGTCGACCTTGACGCACGCCGCCACATCGTCGATGCCCAGGGCGATCACGTTGGCGAGTGCCTGGGCTGGCCATGGGCGGCCGTTGGGCACTTCGTCGGTGGCGACCACGTGGTCGGCGACGTAGCCGTTGGTGGCGGCCAGGGCGACCACTTTGTCCATGACTTGCTTGGGATAGCCCGAGCAGGAGCCGATCTTGATACCTTGCCCGCGCAGCTGGCCGATGGTGTCGAGGGCACCGGGGATCAGTGTCGAGTGCTCGGCGATCTTCTCGATCTGCAACGGCATGAAGCGCTGGTAGATGGCGGTCACGTCGTCATCGGTAGGCGTGCGGCCGAATGCCTGGCGGTAGCGCTCGGCGACTTGCGGCTGGTCGCACAGGGTGCGGATATGGTCCCACTTGCCCATGCCCATCGGGCCACGGGCTTCTTCGATGGAAACCTGCACATCGAATTCGGCGAAGGCCTCGACAAAAATCTGCGTGGGGGCGAAAGAGCCGAAGTCGACCACGGTGCCGGCCCAGTCGAGGATGACGGCCTGGAGGGTGTTGGGGTTTTGATAGTTCATGGTTCAGATCCTGTGGGTAAGGGGCAATCAGATGTCCGACACTTCCATTTCTTCCAGCACCTCGGCGATCGCCTTGACCGCTGCGCGCATCCCTTGCGTATCGACATGGCCGATGCAGCCCACGCGGAACGTCTCCACCTGGGTCAATTTGCCGGGGTACAGAATGAAACCCTTGGCCTTGACCCGTTCGTAGAAATCCTTGAACTGGTAGCGCGGGTCTGTCGGGGCATGAAAGGTCACGATGATCGGGGCCTGGATCGCCGTTGGCAGGAAGCTGCGCAGGCCCAGTGCGGCCATGCCGTCGAGCAAGGCCTGGCAGTTGTCGGCATAGCGTCGGTGGCGCGCGGGCAGGCCGCCTTCTTCCTGGTATTGCAGCAGCGCTTCGTGCAGGGCGGCGACCACATGGGTCGGCGGGGTAAAGCGCCATTGACCGGTCTTGGCCATGTAGCTGTGCTGGTCGAACAGGTCCATCGCCAGGGAATGGCAGTTGCCCTGGGCGGCGGCCAGCGTCTGTTTGTTCGCGAAGACGAAGCCCATGCCCGGCACGCCTTCCAGGCACTTGCCGGAGGCGGCGATCAGTGCGTCGAACGGCACCTCGCGGGCATCGATCGGCAGGGCGCCGAAGGAGCTCATGGCGTCGATGATCAGGCGCTTGCCGTGGTGTTTGACGACCTCGGCGATCTGCGGCAGCGGGTTGAGGATGCCGGTGCTGGTTTCGCAATGGATCAACGCAACGTGGGTGATGGCGCTGTCTGCCGCCAGCAGGCGGTCCACATCGGCGGCGGTAGCAGGCTCGTCCTCGGCGGTTTCAAAGGTGCTGAAATCACGGCCGAGCACTTCGCAGATCCTGGCCAGGCGCTTGCCGTAGGCGCCGTTGATCAGCACCAGCACCTTGCCGTCACGCGGTACCAGGGTGCCGATGGCCGCCTCGACCGCAAAGGTGCCGCTGCCTTGCAACGGCACGCAATGGTGGCTGCCTTCGCCGTGGAGGATCGCCAGCAATTGTTCGCAGACGCTGGCGGTGAGTTGGTTGAAGCGGTCATCCCATGAACCCCAGTCCACCATCATGGCCTGGCGGGTGCGGTTCGATGTGGTCAGGGGGCCCGGGGTCAGCAGGATCGGTGCGGCAGTGGTCATCTCAAGTCCTCGCAAGGCATCGGGGTTGAAGCTACGGCGCCTAAATTGCAGTTTGGCTTGTCATCAATCAAATTGTTTGTTGTTATGCGAGCTATCAGTGAGGCCGATAACCATGAACCTGTTCCAACTGCGCGCGTTCGACGCCGTGGCCCGTGAGGGCAGTTTTACCCGTGCTGCCGCGCGGCTGTTCATCAGCCAGCCGGCGGTGACCGGGCATATCAAGGCCTTGGAGGAGCACTACCAGATTCCGTTGCTGCGCCGCACCGCGCGGCGGGTGGAGTTGACCGAAGAGGGCGCGCGGCTGGCGGCGATCACACGGGCGATCTTTGGCCTGGTGGACGAAGCCCAGACCATGCTGGAGGCCAACCGCCAACTGCTGAGCGGGCGCCTGGAAGTCGCGGCGGACGGCCCGCACCTGGTGATGCCGATGATTGCCAGCCTGCGCGCGCGCTACCCCGGGATTACCGTCAACCTGCGCCTGGGCAATGCCCAGGAAACCCTGGCCGCGCTGTTGTCCGAACATGCCGATGTGGCGGTACTCACCGAAGTGGAGCCGCGCAATGGCCTGCACCTGCAACCGTTGAGTGAGTCGCGGCTGTGCGCATTGGTGCCGGCCAGCCATGCGTGGGCGCAGCAACCCGAGGGTATCCGCCTTGAGCAACTCAATGATGTGATCATGGTGCTGCGCGAGCCCAGCTCGATCACCCGGCGTACCTTCGATGACGCCTGCATGGCCGCGAATGTGCAGCCCAAGGTGTTGCTGGAACTGGACAGCCGCGAGGCGGTGACCGAAGCCGTCGCCGCTGAGTTGGGGGTGGGCGTGGTCTCGTCCATGGAAGTCAGCCCCGACCCACGGGTGCAGGCGGTGCCGATTGAGGGCGAGGGGCTGGTCAACCGGCACCTGCTCGGTTGCATGGAGCGGCGCCGCTCGTTGCGCCTGATTCAGGCGGTTTTCGAGTTGGCGCCCTGAGGGTTTTTGGTGGAACGATGCGTTCTTGCGCTATAAACTCTGCCCCCAAAGCGCCGGCCAGTAGACGTTTCGGCGCGATGTATAGAAGAGAGTGAGTCATGGGCGCACAGTGGAAAGTCAAACATAAAGAAGCGGCATCCAATGCCAAGGGCAAGATCTTCGGCAAGCTGGTGAAAGAAATCACCATCGCCGCCCGCAACGGTGCCGACACCGCGACCAACGCCCACCTGCGTCTGGTGGTGGAACAGGCCAAAAAGGCCTCGATGCCCAAGGAAACCCTGGAACGCGCGATCAAGAAGGGCGCCGGTCTGCTCGGTGAAACCGTGCAATACCACCGCGTGACCTACGAAGGGTTCGCCCCGCACCAGGTGCCGTTGATCGTCGAGTGTGTGACCGACAACATCAACCGCACCGTGGCGGAAATCCGCGTGGCGTTCCGCAAGGGGCAGCTGGGTGCTTCCGGCTCCGTGGCCTGGGATTTCAACCATGTCGGCCTGATCGAAGCCTCGCCGGACACCCCGGATGCCGATGCGGAAATGGCCGCGATCGAAGCCGGTGCGCAGGACTTTGAAGACGGCGAAGAAGAAGGCACCACCCTGTTCATCACCGAGACCACTGACCTGGACGCCGTGCAAAAAGCCCTGCCGGAACAGGGGTTCACCGTGCTGTCGGCCAAGCTGGGCTACATCTCGAAGAACCCGGTGAGTGGTTTGACCGATGAGCAGATGGCTGAAGTCGAAGCCTTCCTCGAAGGTTTGGACAACCATGATGATGTGCAGGATATGTTCGTCGGCCTGGCGGGCTGATTTATCAACTGAAGAAACGCGATCCAAATGTGGGAGGGGGCCAGTCGAGTCGTCGCACCGCCCCTCCCACATTTGTTTAGTGGTGTTGGATGGATTGCAGCATGGCGTTGATTTCTTCGAAGCTCGGCCGTGCCAACACGTCGGGCTGGCAACAGCTTTTCTGCAAATCCAACAGCACCTCGTCAGACAACCCCGCCTCAACCCGCTCCAGCAATTCCCCCAGCAGCACCCCGAACGCGCGCACTTCAATGCGTTGCAAGGCTCGTGTTTCCAACGTGTCTGCCTTGGCATGGAACGACGCCGCGCCAAAGTCCCCGAGCAAACAATCGCCCGCTTCATTCCACAGGATATTGTGCCCGTACAGGTCGCCATGGGTGATGCCGTGCCGGTGCAGATGCGCCGCCACGGAGGCGATGCCCCGTGCCATGCGCAAGGCTGTGTCGACGCTGAAGCGAGTGTCGGGGGCATAGACGTCGCGGGTGCAGGAGGCCAGGCTCGGCAGGGCGGCGAGGTTGCGGTAGCTCGGGTCGATCAGGTCCATGACCAATGCGGCCTGGTCCTCGGGGGCACCCACCACGCGGCCTTGCACCTTGATCAGGTTAGGGTGCAACCCGGCGGCGATGCAGGCCTGCATTTCGTGCAGCGGCGAGCCGTCGCTGGTGATCGTGCCTTTGTACAGCTTGACGGCGACGGGCTTGGCGGTGGGTGTCCACAGGGCCTTGCGAATCACCCCCGAGGCACCTTCGCCCAGCACCTCGGCCAGTTCCAGTTCCGTCCAGGGAATAGCCGCTGTCGCGTCGTCTACCGTCACATCCACGGCCATTTCCACCGGGTTGCCCGCATAGGCCAGCCACGTCAGGCTCGGCAGCGTCAACAGCCACTCGGGCAGGTGCGTGAGGCGGTTGGAGGCAATGCGGATCAGCTCCAGGTTGCTGCAGTTGGCCAGGCTCTGCGGCAACTGCGTCAGTTGGTTCCCGGCGAGCATCAGTTTCTGCAGCAGCGGCCGCTCGCCCAACTCGCTGGGCAACTGGCTGATGCGGTTGTCGGTGAGGATCAGCCAGCGCAGCAACGGCGGCAGCGCGGCGGCGGGCACGTGGCTGATCTGGTTGGCCTTGAAGCCGATCATGCTCAGTTTGGCGCATTGGCCCAGGCATTCCGGCAGTTCGGTAAAGGCGTTGTCCGAGCAGAACAGCACGCGCAGGTGCGGCAGGCGGTGCAGGTCGTCGGGCAGGCGGCTCAGGGCATTGCCGCTGAGGTTGAGGATTTCCAGGGAGTCGGCCAGCCCGAAGATTTCCTCAGGAAATTCGGTGAGCCCGCAGGACAGGTCCAGGCGCGTAATGCCGGCCAAGTGGCCGGCCTTGAGTTGGGCGAGGGTATTCATGAACGGCGCGGTCACTCGGCAAGGGGGCGTAAATGGCGCTCATGATACCGGGTCGCGCACCCGTTGCGGGTCGGCCTGTCGCAATTGGTTCAGGCGGCTGGCGGTGCGCGCCAGGTCGATGGCCTGGCCGCTCATGGCCTGTGCCAGCGGTTGTTCGCCGATCAGGATCAGGTGCTTGTCCTTGTCGTAAAGCACGTCCACCAGGTTGATAAACCGCTGCTGCACGGCGATCGGGCAGTCTGCCAGGCGGGGCAGGCCGTCGATGACCCAGTGATCGAACACCTCGCACAGCAACAGGTAGTCCATCACCGCCGTCAGCTGTTCGCACAGGTCGTTGAAGGCGAATACGATGGTGCGGGCCTGATGCCGGCGGCAGATCAATGTGCGGTGGCCCACCGTCAGCGTCTGCGGCGGGCCACCGCTGACCGGCAGGCCGAGCGCCGTACGCTGGGCCTGTGTGCCCGGCCACAGGTAACAACCGGTGGTGAAGCGCTGCGCGGCATGGGCCTGGGGCAGGCTGCGAAAGTCCTCGGGCGAACTGACTTCCAGCACGTCCATACGCGCGGCAATCAAGTCGATCACCGGCTTGAACCGCTCGTGGTACAGCGGGTTGGGCAACAGCCCTTCGGGTGGATAGTTGGAGGTGACCAGCACCCACACGCCACGCTGGAACAGGGCCTTGAACAGCCGGGTAATCAGCATGGCATCGCCGATGTCGTGCACGTGGAACTCGTCGAAACACAGCACGCGGCAGCCGTCGAGCAACTCGTCCAGGGTCATGGCCAAGGCATCGTCCGTCGCCTGGTGCGTGAACATACCGCGGTGCAGTCGGGCGAAAAACTCATGGAAATGCACCCGTTGTTTCTCGGCGATGGGC
This sequence comes from Pseudomonas sp. LAMO17WK12:I1, assembly GCF_900177315.1. Lineage (NCBI taxonomy): Bacteria > Pseudomonadati > Pseudomonadota > Gammaproteobacteria > Pseudomonadales > Pseudomonadaceae > Pseudomonas > Pseudomonas sp. LAMO17WK12:I1. The sequence continues at coordinate 151,784 of NZ_FWZV01000012.1, forward strand.
AGCGCCTGGAAGAAACCGTCCAGCAGCCAGCTTTTGCCGCGCCCCACCGGGCCGTGCAGGTACAGGCTGCGGGTCGGCTGGCTGGCGAGCAGGTGCCGGGTCTGGCGCGCCATCGCGGTGATGGCCTGGGCTTGGCCAGCACTGAGGGTGTAACCCTGTTGCCGGGCTTTGTCCTGAAAGAACGTCTGGATGGGCGTGTCGTCCAGTGTGTCGGTTTTTTTACCGAGCAAACGACGGATAAGGGGGAGCACGGCCAATGCGAGTCACTCTGTAGTGCGGTGGTCGCTTACTTTAGGGCGCCGATGGCGATTTGACCAATCTAGAACGGCTGCAGGGGTGGCGTCGCCTGGCCGGCCGGGCTGACCACCGCATAGTTGTAGCCGCCGCCGGACCAGTATTGCGCTTGCAACCCATCCGCCGTGCGCTCGCCACGGGGCAGGAAACCGTTGTCCGGGCCAGGTGGGCGGATGTAGAAGCTGAGGCGTCGACCTTGTGCGTCCTGGTACAGCACCATGGCGGCGGCGCCTTGATCGGTAGTGAGCAGTCGCCCGCTGACGGGCGTGAAGCCCGCCTGGCTCAAGTCCGGCAGGCGATGGGCTTGATTGAAGTAGCGGTCGAGCCACGCCTGCATCGTGCCGCGGTCCTGGCCGTTGTAGTCGGCGGGCATGATGCCCTCCTGGGCAAACAGGCGGAACGCTTGCATCGCATCGGCCATCGGCAGCAGCGGCGGTTGCGTGGCTTCACGGGCCTGCCAGCCGCCGAGGCCACCGAGGCTGACGGCCATCAGCAGCACTGCGGCGGTGGCAAAGCGGCGGCGCGTCTGGTGCTTGAGGCGCTGGCGAATCAGTGCCGGGTCCAGCGCCGGGTTGGCCGGTTGTTGCAGGGCGCCGCTCAAGGACGCGCGCAGCAATTGCGCGTCCTGCTGCCACGCCTGCACTTGGGCCGCGACCTCGGGGTGGGCGGCCAGGTAGGTTTCGAGCACACGGCGATCACTGTCCAGGAGTTGGTGATCGACGTAGGCATGCAGGTCGCGTTCGCTGGGGGGCAGGCTGATCATTTGAGTATCCGCAGGGAAGGGCTGGCGATGTCGCCATCGCTGAGTTGACGCAACGCTTGGCGCGCCCGGGACAGGCGCGACATCACGGTGCCGATCGGCACCTCGAGTATTTGCGCGACTTCCTTGTAGCTCAAGCCCTCCACCGACACCCACAACAGCAGTGCGCGTTGTTCGGTGTTGAGTTGGTCGAAGGCTTGCAGGGTCGCCTGGGCGATGACGGTGCGCTCCACCGACGGCTGCGCGTCATCGCGGCCGGTAAAGAATTCCAGCATGCGTGCATAGCGCCGGGTGCGGCGGTGGGCATCGAGGAACTGCCGGTAGAGGATCGAGAACAGCCAGGCGCGCAGGTCGCCCTCGATGCGCTTGTCGGCCCAACGGGTGATCGCCCGCTCCAGGGTCGCCTGCACCAGGTCGTCGGCACTGCTGGCGTTACGGGTCAGGGACACAGCGAAACGCCGCAGCCTGGGGATGAGTTCACGTAACGGTTCGTCGAGTTCATGCATGGGTGTCTGGCTGGTCACTACGCTGGGACTAGAGAGACGTCCGGCGTGAACGGTTATTCCCGGCCGTGGAAAATAAATCCAGGGCCTGGGAATAGAGCGGATCGGCGTTCGTCTTAATGCTCCGACCTTATGGTTACCCCTAAAGGCCTTCAGGCCCTGGAGTCTGTTCATGGTAGATCACTCATCACCGCCACGTCCCCCGTTAAGCACGGCGAGCCTGATCGCACGACTCGCGGGAATTGGCGCCGTGGTTGCGGTTATGGCCGGGGCATTTGCCTACGTCAACGGCAGCCTCGACCCACAACGCCTGCGTCCGAAAACCCTGGTCAATGCCCTGGAAACCAACAACGGCGTGCACCCGGGATTCCGGCGTAACCATGCCAAGGGCGTGTGCGTGGCCGGGTATTTCGAAAGCAGTGCCGAGGCGCGTGCCTATTCCCGCGCCCAGGTATTCAGCGCGGCCAGGACCCCATTGATCGGCCGCTTCGCCCTGCCCAGCGGCAACCCCTATGCGCCGGATAGCAGTGTGCCGATCCGCAGCTTTGCCGTGCAGTTCAGTCTGGCTAATGGCCAGCAATGGCGCACCGGCATGAACAGCATGCCGGTGTTCCCGGTGGGCACGCCCGAGGCGTTCTACCAGATGCTCAAGGCCGGCGCGCCGGACCCGGCCACCGGCAAGCCGAACCCGGCGAATATGCCGGCGTTTTTTGCCGCTCACCCTGAGGCGGCGCCATTCCTGGCGTGGGTCAAGACGGCCAGGCCATCGGCCAGTTATGCGACCGAAACCTATAACGGTATCAACGCGTTTTACCTGGTGAGTGCCGAGGGCAAGCGCCAGGCCGTGCGCTGGGGCGTAGTGCCCCAGATTCAGGATGCAGCGGGGGAGACCGCACCAGCGGGCGCCGACTTTCTGGAGAAAGACCTGGTGCAACGCCTGGCCTCAGGGCCGTTGCGTTGGCAATTGAACATGACCCTGGCCAACCCCGGCGACCCGCTGGAGGACGCGAGCAAACCCTGGAGCGGTGAGCACAAGGTGTTGAATGCCGGCACCCTGGTGCTGCAAAGCAGCCAGCCCCAGGCCGACGGCGATTGTCGCGACATTAATTTCGATCCGTTGATTTTGCCCAGCGGCATCGAAGCCTCCAATGATCCGCTGCTGGCTGCACGTTCGGCGGCGTATGCCAGTTCGTACCTGCGCCGTGCCGGTGAAGTCAGCCCCTTGCACAGTGCCCCAGCGGAGTCGAAGCCATGAATGCCCAACCGCGGTTTTTTGCCCCCCTGGCGCGCCTGCTGCACTGGTTGATGGCGCTGATGGTCATCGCCATGTTGTTTATCGGCGCAGGCCTGGCGGCGTCAGTGTCGGAGCGGCATGAGTGGTTGATCCACCTGCACAAGCCGCTGGGGATCGCGATCCTGGTGCTGGTGATCGTGCGCCTGGCGGTGCGCTTCTCCACCCGCCAGCCGCCGTTGCCGTCTGACTTGCCGCTGTGGCAGGTGCTGGCAGCCAAGGTGTCCCATCTGGTCTTGTATGGGTTGATGCTGGTGTTGCCGCTGCTGGGCTGGGCGATGATTTCGGCGGCGGGCGACCCGGTGATGCTCAGCAGTTCGGTGCAGTTGCCGGCGCTGGTGGCGGCGGATGCACCGCTGTTTGCGCTATTGCGCAAGGCCCATGGGTATCTGGCCTACCTGCTGTTCCTGACGGTACTGCTGCACCTGGCGGCGGCGCTGTTCCATGGGTTGATTCGGCGCGATGGTGTGCTGCAGAGCATGACCGGCACCAAGGACTGATGCCGGGGGCCAGGGGCGTTAGCGCAGGACCGTGACGATATCGGCCACGCTGCTCAAGACGTCCTTGGCCAGCTGTTTGGAACGTTCGCCTGACCAACCGGTTTTCGGATTGGGGGCGTCGTCGTTGTCCTTGAACGGCATTTCCAGGGTCAGGGACAGGCAGTCGTACTGCTCGCCGACGGCATTGCAGGCCAGGGTCATATTGGCTTCGCCCGGCAAGTCGCGGGTGTAGCCGTGGGTGGTTTGGAAGTCACGGGTCAGCGAACTCAAATGGCTGCGGAAGCGTTTTTCCAGCGCTTCGATACGCGGGGTGTAGCCGGGGTTGCCTTCGCAGGCAGCGGTAAACACGTAGGGGATTTCTTCGTCGCCGTGGATGTCGAGGAACAGGTCGACACCGTACTGCTGCATTTGCTGTTGCACGAACAGCACTTCCGGGCTGATCTCCTGGCTGGCGCTTTGCCAGGCGCGATTGAGGTCCTGGCCCATGGCGTTGGTGCGCAGGTGACCGTGGAAGGCGCCGTCGGGGTTCATGTTCGGCACCAGGTACAGGTCGGCAACGGCCAGGAGCTTTTTCATCTCGGCATCGCCATCCTGTTGCAGGCGTTCGATGATGCCCTCCATGAACCATTCGGCCATGTGCTCGCCGGGGTGCTGCTGGGCAATGATCCAGACATTGCGCCGGCCTTCGCCGCCTTTGCCACGTCGCAACAGTTGGATATCGCGGCCCTCGACACTTTTGCCGGTGGCCAGCAGTTGGGTGCCGGCGTACTTCAGGGCCTGGTCGATCAGCCAGTCGTGGCGTTCGCGGCTGTAGGGCTCGAAGTAGGCCAACCAGGCATGTTTCTCACGGGTTTCGAGGCTGATGTGCAGGATCTCGCCGTCGAAGCGGGTAGGGACTCGGAACCAGTTGACGTGATCATAAGACGCGACAGCGTTGTAGCCGCTCCAGGCGTGCTTATACGAAGAACCACCGGCGTTGCTCAGGCGAAAATTATGGGTGTGACCCACGTGCATGCCTTCGGCTTTGAAGTGGAACCATTGGTAATGGTGGCTGCGGGTATCGGGCTGGATGGCCAGCAGCAACTGGTAGGCGTCGCTGGCGTCGAGCACCTGGATATTGCCACTGTCGAAGTCGGTGCTGATCTTGATGGAGGTCAAGGCCACGGTCATAGTCTGGTTGCCTGAATATGAGTGTTGTGGCGGCTATATTACACAGGAGTCTGGTAAAGCCTGGATGCAAAATTGTTGCGGGGGAGGGGGGCGTCGTCCGTGACGCCGCCGCAGCTTAGAATCTATGAGATTGATTCTCAAGCGCTATTTCGCAGAGATGTGCGCTGGAGCACTGGACTGGCTTTCTTTTGGCGATGGTCTTTTGCTACCATGCGCGCCATCAAGCAACACACAGTCTTCATTAGCCTGAAGCCATGCCAGGGAAACTGGCAAAAAAAAGACCCGGCCAAAGAGCCGGGTCAAAAACCGTGATTAGCCTGATGAGGAGATATTCCAAGAGTCCGACCTAAGGTCCCTTGGTCTATCGACTGATCTCGCGATCAGCTGGGTCCAATAATAATCATTATCATTTGCAAGTCAAATGTTTTTATCCGTGGGATAGAAATATTTTTCCTTCGCGGCTGTTATCCGTTCGCCCGAACCTCCGGAGCCCGCAACGACCGCTCGACCATCGCCTTTGCCATATCAATCAAATACACCACTGAAAACGCCAGGTCGCGCTGGTTGCCCTGATGGCTGCTCGCTGATTCGTAGGCCGTGGCGGCGGCACTGCGCAACAGGTCCGAGGCGTGCACCAGGGCTTCCTCCTGGCTGATGCCGGGCTTGATGGCGAAAAAGCTGTCATCCGGGACGGGTGCTGACATATTTTCTTTCAAGTAGAAGTCCAAGGCACGCTGGGCAGCACCGCTGCTGCGCAGGCCTTGCACGTCATCGTTTTCGGGTGTTTCAGGCAGGGGATACGGGCTCGTCGTCATAAGGGGCGGTACTCTGGGTGGGTGTCGAAAACCTTATGCCCGATGATAGTACGTATCGTATTTATGTCGTTTTATGGATTACTACAAACTGTTTATTGCCCTGGAAACTGGCTGACGTATTGTCGGCGGCCATGGATAAATGGATAGCGTTGGTCAAGGCCAACATGAAAGACCGCAAGGTCACCCAGGGTGAGTTGGCTGAACGCTTGGGCATGTCCCAGGGGGGCGTTGGCCACTGGCTCAACAAGCGCCGCGTGCCGAGCCTGGCGGATATGAACCGGGTGCTGGCAGAGTTGGGGCTGGGCGACCTGGAAGTGGTGCAGGAGCTGCGTGAGAAGGCCGACGAGGTCGTAGACCCGGCAAGACAGTACACGGCGTATTTTCGCTACCCGGTCAGCGAGTGGAAAGGCCTGGGCGAAATCCGCGAAGAGCGCCCGGCCTATGGTGCCGCGCGCTTCGAACTGACGGATTACCACGCCCGGGGCGACGCCTACTGGCTGCCGGTGACGAGCGACGCCATGACCGCACTCAGCGGCCCGAGCATCGCAGCAGGGATGATGATCCTGGTGGATCCGGCCATCGCCGCCGAACCCGGCAAATTGGTAGTCGCCCAACGGGCCGGCAGTACCCAGGCGACCTTCCGGCAGTTGCTGGAAGAGAGCGGCCAGCTCTACCTGGTGCCGCTCAACCCCACCTACCCGAAACTGCTGTTCACCGTTGATTGCCGCATCCTCGGCGTCGTCGTGCAGGCCACGGTGAAGTTCTAGTCCGCCGTTTCGAGCTCCACCAACGCACACCCCTCGGCAACCATTTCGCCCTCCTGGCAGAACAGCGCCTTGACTACCCCGGCCTGGGGCGCGCGGATACTGTGCTCCATCTTCATCGCTTCGAGCACCACCAACTGGGTGCCGGCCTCGACCGTTTGGCCGACGTCCACCAGCACCCGCACGATGCTGCCGTTCATCGGTGCCGTGAGGCCGCCCTGGTGCGACTGGCTGGCCTCGACAGCAGCAATCGGATCGAACAGGCTCACGCCCTGCATCTCGCCGTCCCAACGCAGGAAAACCCTGTGCTCGTTGCGCACTGCCAGATGTGAACGACGGACGCCCCGGTGTTCGATCACTAACTGTTCGCCCTGCAATGTCGCGGCGATGGCGGCCAGTGTCACCAGGCGGTCCTGGCCATTGCAGCTCAAGTGCAGCGAGACCTCGGCGGGCAGTCCTGCACGGAATCCACGGGTGTCCGCCCATGGCCCGTCACCTGGGGGCAAGCTCTGCATGAAGGCAGAACCTGCGGCCTGCCAGAATTCATCGCTCAACGTCCCGGCCACCGGCAGAAGTTCGTCCTGGTAGCGCGGAATAAATCCGGTATCCAACTCGGCCGCCGCAAATGCCGGATGACCAATAATGCGCCGCAGGAAGCCCAGGTTGGTCTTCAGCCCACCCACGGCAAACTCGTCGAGCATGCTCAGCAAGCGCAGGCGTGCCTGTTCACGGTCTTCACCCCAGGCAATCAGCTTGCCGAGCATCGGGTCGTAGAACGGCGACACGTCGTCTCCTTGCTCGACACCACTGTCCACGCGACGCCCCGGGCCCGGCACGGACTCGCGATACAGCGCCAGGTGCCCGGTGGCGGGCAGGAAGTCATTGGCCGGGTCTTCGGCGTACAAGCGCACTTCAATCGCATGGCCGATCAGCGGCACCTGCTCCTGGGTGATCGGCAGCGCCTCGCCCTGGGCGACGCGAATCTGCCAGGCCACCAGGTCCAGGCCGGTAATCGCTTCGGTGACCGGGTGTTCCACCTGCAGCCGCGTGTTCATCTCCATGAAGAAAAACTCGCCGCGCGCATCCAGCAAGAACTCCACCGTGCCCGCGCCGACATAACCGATGGCCTGGGCCGCACGCACCGCCGCTTCGCCCATGGCCTTGCGCTGTGCAACGCTCAGCCCCGGTGCCGGGGCTTCCTCGACGACCTTTTGGTGGCGGCGTTGGATCGAGCAGTCCCGCTCATTGAGGTACAGGCAATGCCCGTGCTGATCGGCAAATACCTGGATCTCTACGTGGCGTGGCTTGAGCAGGTATTTCTCCACCAGCATCTGCCCATTGCCGAAGGACGACAGCGCCTCACGCTGGGCCGAGGCCAGGGCGTCGGCGAGCTGGCTGACATCCTCCACCACCTTCATGCCCTTGCCGCCGCCCCCGGCCGTGGCCTTGAGCAGCACCGGATAGCCGATGCGCTCACAGGCGTCGCGGAAGGTTTCCAGGTCCTGTTCCGTGCCGTGATACCCCGGCACCAGGGGCACGCCGGCGGTTTCCATCAGGGCCTTGGCGGCGGACTTACTGCCCATGGCGTCGATGGCCGAGGCGGGCGGCCCGAGGAAGATCAGCCCCGCCGCCTCGATCGCACGGGCAAACCCGGCGTTTTCCGACAGGAAACCGTAGCCTGGGTGAATGGCCTGGGCACCGCTGGCCTGGGCGGCGGCGATCAATTTGTCGATTTGCAGGTAGCTCTCGGTGGCTTTGCTGCCCCCCAGGTCGACGCGAATATCCGCCTCGCGGCTGTGTCGCGCATCACGGTCGACGGCGCTGTGCACCGCCACGGTGGTCAGGCCCATGGCCTTGGCGGTGCGCATCACCCGGCAGGCAATCTCGCCGCGGTTGGCCACCAGCAGGGTGGTCAGCGTGCTCATGAACGCGGCTCCTGGGGCTGCCAGCTGGGTGGGCGTTTTTGCAGGAACGCGCGTAAACCCTCCTGGCCTTCGGCGCTGACACGGATGCGCGCAATGGCATTTTCGCAATAGCGGCGCAGGGCTGGGGTGAGCGCGCCGTTACCGACTTCGCGCAGCAGGTCCTTGCTGGCGCGCATCGCCGCCGGGCTGTTATGCAGCAGGTGGGTGATCCACTGTTCCACCTGTTGGTCCAGTTCGCCAATCGGGTAGCTTTCCGCCAGCAGGCCGATTTCCCGGGCACGCTGGCCGCCAAACCGCTCGGCGGTCAGGGCATAGCGACGCGCCGCACGTTCGCCGATGGCCTGCACCACGAACGGGCTGATCACGGCCGGGGCCAGGCCGATGCGGACTTCCGACAGGCAGAACTGCGCGTCATCGGCGCCGATGGCCATGTCGCAGCAACTGATCAGGCCCAGCGCGCCACCGTAGGCCGCGCCTTGCACCACCGCCAGGGTGGGGATTTTCAGCTTGGCCAGGTTGTACATCAGCTCCGCCAGTTCGCGGGCGTCGTCCAGGTTGGTGTGGTAATCCAGTTCGGCCGACTGCTGCATCCACGCCAGGTCGGCACCGGCGCTGAAGTGCCTGCCGCGCCCCCGCAGGACCAGGAAACGCAGGGATGCATCACCTTGCACATGGTCGAGGGCGATGATCAGTTCGCGGATCATCTCGGCGTTGAACGCGTTGTTCTTGGCTTCTCGGCTGAGCCACAGCGTGGCAAAGCCACGGCTGTCGGTGATCAGTTCGAGGGTATTGAAATCGCTCATGGGTACGGCTCCATTTACATGCGGAACACGCCGAAGCGGCTCGGCTCGATGGGGGCATTCAGCGCGGCGGACAAGGCCAGGGCCAGCACATCGCGGGTCTGCATCGGGTCGATGACGCCGTCGTCCCACAGGCGTGCGCTGGAGTAATAGGGGTGACCCTGGGTTTCGTACTGGTCGAGGATCGGCTGCTTGATCGCCGCTTCCTCTTCAGCGCTGAAGCCGACGCCTGCCCGTTCAGCCTGTTCACGCTTGACCTGCACCAGCACGCCCGCAGCCTGTTCGGCACCCATCACGCCGATGCGTGCGTTGGGCCACATCCACAAAAAGCGCGGGTCATAGGCGCGGCCACACATGCCGTAGTTGCCGGCGCCGAAGCTGCCGCCGATGATCACCGTGAATTTCGGCACCTTGGCGCACGCCACTGCAGTCACCAGCTTGGCGCCGTGCTTGGCGATGCCACCGGCTTCGTATTTCTGGCCGACCATAAACCCGGTGATGTTCTGCAGGAACAGCAGGGGAATCCCGCGTTGGCAGGCCAGCTCGATAAAGTGCGCGCCTTTTTGCGCGGCCTCGGCGAACAGAATCCCGTTGTTCGCCAGGATCGCGATCGGGTAGCCGTGCACATGCGCGAAGCCGCACACCAGGGTGGTGCCGAACAGCGCCTTGAACTCATCGAACACCGAGCCATCCACCAGCCGTGCGATCACTTCGCGCACATCGAACGGCTGCTTGGCATCGGCCGGGATCACGCCGTAGAGCTCTTCGCTGCTGTACAACGGCGCCACGGGCGTGCGTTGCAGCAATTGGCCTTGCTTGCGCCAATTGAGGTTGGCCACGCTGCGGCGGGCCAGGGCCAGGGCGTGTTCATCACTGTCGGCATAGTGGTCGGCCACGCCGGATATCCTGCAGTGCACGTCGGCACCGCCGAGGTCTTCGGCGCTGACCACTTCACCGGTAGCCGCCTTCACCAATGGCGGGCCGGCCAGGAAGATCGTCGCTTGGTTACGCACCATGATCGCTTCGTCGGCCATGGCCGGCACGTAGGCGCCACCGGCGGTGCACGAGCCCATCACCACGGCGATCTGCGGGATGCCCTGGGCACTCATGTTGGCCTGGTTGAAGAAGATCCGCCCGAAGTGCTCGCGGTCGGGAAACACTTCATCCTGACGCGGCAGGTTGGCGCCGCCGGAATCCACCAGGTAGATGCACGGCAGGCGGTTCTGTTCGGCGATGGTCTGGGCGCGCAGGTGTTTTTTCACCGTGAGTGGGTAGTAGGAGCCGCCTTTGACCGTGGCGTCGTTGGCGACGATCATGCATTCGACGCCTTCCACGCGGCCGATCCCGGCAATCACCCCGGCGGCCGGTACGTCTTCGCCGTACACCTGATGGGCGGCCAGTTGGCTGAGTTCGAGGAACGGCGAGCCCGGGTCCAGCAGGCGATTGATGCGCTCGCGCGGCAGCAGTTTGCCGCGTGAGGTGTGACGCTCCTGGGCCTTGGCGCCGCCGCCTTGCTGCACGTGGGCGAGCAGAGTGTGCAGGGCGTCGACCTGTTGGCGCATCGCCGCGCTGTTGCTGGCGAACTCCGCTGAGCGTGGGTTGAGCTGGGTGTGCAAGGTGGCCATGGGACGCTCCTTCAGCGGGTTTCGTTGAAGAGTTCGCGACCGATCAGCATCCGCCGAATCTCACTGGTGCCGGCGCCGATTTCATACAGCTTGGCGTCTCTCAGCAGGCGCCCGGCGGGGAATTCATTGATATAGCCATTGCCGCCGAGGATCTGGATCGCGTCGAGGGCCATTTGCGTGGCGCGTTCGGCGCTGTACAGGATCACCCCGGCCGCGTCCTTGCGCGTGGTTTCGCCGCGTTCGCAGGCCTGGGCCACCGCGTAGAGGTAGGCGCGGCTGGCGTTGAGCTGGGTGTACATGTCGGCGACCTTGCCCTGGATCAGCTGGAACTCGCCGATGCTTTGACCGAACTGCTTGCGATCGTGGATGTAGGGCACGATCAGGTCCATGCACGCCTGCATGATCCCGGTGGGGCCGCCGGACAACACCACGCGCTCGTAATCGAGGCCGCTCATCAGCACTTTCACGCCGCCGTTGAGCACGCCGAGGATGTTTTCCTCCGGCACTTGCACGTCATCGAAGAACAGTTCGCAGGTGTTGGAGCCACGCATGCCGAGCTTGTCGAACTTGTTGCTGCGGCTGAAGCCTTTCCAGTCGCGCTCGACGATAAACGCGGTGATGCCGTGGGGGCCCCTTTCCAGGTCGGTCTTGGCGTAGATCACATAGGTGCTGGCGTCGGGGCCGTTGGTGATCCAGGTCTTGCTGCCGTTGAGCACATAGTGGTCGCCGTGTTTGTCGGCGCGCAGTTTCATCGAGACCACGTCGGAACCGGCGTTGGGTTCGCTCATGGCCAGGGCGCCGACGTGTTCGCCGCTGATCAGTTTGGGCAGGTACTTGAGTTTCTGTTCGTGAGTACCGTTGCGGTTGATCTGGTTCACGCACAGGTTGGAGTGGGCGCCGTAGGACAACGCCACCGAGGCCGAGCCACGGCTGATTTCTTCCATGCTCACCACGTGGGCCAGGTAGCCCAGGCCGGCGCCGCCGTATTCTTCCGGTACGGTGATGCCCAGCAGGCCCATGTCCCCGAACTTGCGCCACAGGTCGGCGGGGAACAGGTTGTCGATGTCGATCTGTGCCGCACGGGGCGCGATTTCCTTGGCCACGAAGGACTGCACCTGGTCGCGCAGCATGTCGATGGTTTCACCGAGGGCGAAGTTCAGGGACGGGTAACTCATGGACAGGCACCTTAATGTGAGCTTTGTTGTTGTGTGGATGGCGCGCCAGGGAAGGGCGCTCACCTTTACGTTAACGTAAGCTTGCGTTACGGTGCTGTCAATCGTAGTTTACGTTTACGTCAACCTACAAAAAAGACAACAGGGGTCGTTATGGATCAACTGCATCCGAGCTACAGCCGTGGCTCCCAGGACAAGGCCTTGCTGGCCATGACCATTGGCCAGGCCTTCGATCACACCGTGGCGCAGCACCCCGATGGCGAGGCCCTTGTGGTACGCCATCAGCAGCGTCGCTACACCTGGCGGCAACTGGCCGAGACCGTCGAGGTGCACGCTCGCGCGTTCCTGGCCTTGGGTATGCAGACCGGCGACCGCCTGGGTATCTGGGCGCCCAATTGCGCCGAGTGGTGCATCAGCCAGATCGCCAGCGCCAAGATTGGCGTGATCCTGGTCAATATCAACCCGGCGTACCGCAGCAGTGAACTGGACTACGTGCTCAAGCAGTCCGGCTGCGAGTGGCTGGTGTGCGCCGGCGCGTTCAAGACCTCCGACTACCACGCGATGTTGCAGGCATTGCAGCCTGAGCTGCGCGGCATGATCAGCCTCGACCCCAGCCCGCCCCCGGGCTTCCTGCCCTGGTCGGAACTGGCGGCCCTCGGTGCGGGCCTGCCGCCCGAGCAGCTGCACAGCCGCCAGGCCAGCCTGCACTTCGATCAAGCCGTCAATATCCAGTACACCTCCGGTACCACCGGTTTCCCCAAGGGCGCCACCCTCAGTCATCACAACATCCTCAATAACGGCTATATGGTCGGCGAAAGCCTGGGCCTCACCGCGCAGGACCGCCTGGTGATCCCGGTGCCGCTGTACCACTGCTTCGGCATGGTGATGGGCAACCTGGGCTGCATCACCCATGGCACCACCATGATCTACCCGAATGACGGCTTCGATCCGCTGCTGACCCTCACCGCCGTCGCCGAAGAACGTGCCACCGGCCTGTACGGCGTGCCCACCATGTTTATTGCCCTGCTCGATCACCCACGCCGGGGCGAGTTCGAGCTGTCCACCCTGCGCACCGGCATCATGGCCGGCGCCACGTGCCCCATTGAGGTGATGCGCCGGGTCATCGGCGAATTGCACATGGGCGAGGTGCAGATTGCCTACGGCATGACTGAGACCAGCCCCGTATCCCTGCAAACCGGCGCGGATGACGATCTGGAGCGCCGCGTGACCACCGTCGGCCGCACCCAGCCGCAACTGGAAAGCAAGATCATCGATGAAGCCGGTAACACGCTGCCCCGTGGCCAGGTCGGCGAACTCTGCACCCGTGGCTACAGCGTGATGCTCGGCTACTGGAACAACCCCGACGGCACCCGCGAGGCCATCGACGCTGCGGGCTGGATGCACACCGGCGACCTGGCCACCATGGATGCCCACGGCTATGTGTGCATCGCCGGGCGCAACAAGGACATGATCATTCGCGGTGGCGAAAACGTGTACCCGCGCGAGGTGGAAGAGTTTTTCTTCACCCACCCGGCGGTGGCCGATGTGCAGGTCATCGGCATTCCGGACGAGCGTTACGGCGAAGAGATCGTGGCCTGGGTCAAGTTGCATCCGGGCCATGTGGCCGACGAGCTGGAACTGCAGGCCTGGTGCAAGGGCCGTATCGCGCACTTCAAGACGCCCCGGTACTTCAAGTTCGTGGAGGAGTTTCCGATGACGGTGACGGGCAAGATCCAGAAATTCCGCATGCGCGAGATCTCGATCGAAGAGCTGGGGGCAGGGCAGGGTTAAAGGCCAGAAAGCACAAAGGGGACCCGAAGGTCCCCTTTAATTTGTCGTTGCGTGCTCTTTTTTTATTATTGAGGGGCGGTCTATTGTTGTTTTTGGCAACCGTTACCCTTTACCGCTGTTTTTGGCGACCCCCATCCGGGGTCAAGAGCAAACGTATTTTTTTGAGCGCTGACCTGCTTCTTCGTTAACGATCCAACCAGTGGGTAGCTACCTGAGGTAGTTTTATTTTTCTCTAACCGGTTGCGGGTTTCGGCATGCCGTACCCTGCGAAGCACATCTTCTCCAAAAAAATCTGTTAGCTGCGTCTCTGCCGTGTTGTTTTTGTTATGTCAGAGTCGTTTCGTCTTATTTTTATTAGGTTTGGCGCTTTTTATTCTTGTTATGCCATAGAGATAGCAGAAGGCGTGCCAACTTTTAAAATCCATTTAAAATCAATAAGTTAATTTTTTAGTAGGACTTGGCCTACAGAAAATACGACAAAATATGTTCCCGTGTTACTCGATGTGTAGCCGTGCGGTAACACATTGTCACGGCTACGCTACTCAACCGGCTGTCCGCGCCTTGGCTACGCGCGAGCCCGTGGGGCGGCCGAGGACATGGCTGATGTGCAGGCCCGCGCGAATCAATGCATCCAGGTCGATGCCGGTGTCGATCCCGAGGCCATTGAGCAGGTACAGCACATCTTCGGTGGCGACGTTACCGCTGGCACCCTTGGCATAGGGGCAGCCGCCGAGGCCTGCAATAGAGCTGTCGAATACCGTGATGCCTTCCAGCAGGCCGGCATAGATATTGGCGATGGCCTGGCCATAGGTGTCATGGAAGTGGCCTGCCAGTTTGTCCCGTGGCACCTGCGCGCCGACCACCTCGAACAGCCGCCGCGTGGTGCCCGCCGTGCCGGTGCCGATGGTGTCGCCCAGGGACACCTCGTAGCAGCCCATGGCATACAGCTCCCGCGCGACCGCCGCCACCTGTTCCGGCGCAATCTCACCTTCGTAAGGGCAACCCAGCACACAGGACACATAGCCGCGCACGCTGATGCCGTGCTGCCTCGCCGCCGCCATGATCGGCGCAAAACGCTCCAGGCTTTCGCTGATGGAACAGTTGATATTGCGCTGGGAAAACGCCTCGGAGGCTGCGGCAAACACCGCCACTTCCTTCACGCCCGCCGCCAGCGCGTCCTCGAAACCACGCAGGTTTGGCGCCAGCGCACCGTAGGTTACGCCGGGCTTGCGCTGGATCTGCGCGAACACGTCGGCGGAACCGGCCATTTGCGGCACCCACTTGGGCGAGACAAAACTGCCGACTTCGATATAGCTCAGGCCCGCCGCGCTGAGGGCGTCCACCAATCGGACCTTGTCGGCCACGCTGATGGGCTGGGCTTCGTTCTGCAAGCCGTCGCGCGGGCCGACTTCCACCAGGCGCACATGGGAGGGGAGGGACATGGCAGCTACCTTCTGATCAATGGCCAACCTGGCCCATGGTTTGCGCCAGGGCCTGGGTGCAACGCTCTTCGGCGGTGTCCAGCTCCAGCTTCATTTGTTCGATATCCAGCAGTTGCTGTTCCAACTGCTCACGGCGCTCGGCGATCTTGGCCAGCATGCTGTTGAGTTGGATCTGGTTGCCGCCGGTGGGGTCGTAGAGTTCGATCAGCTCACGGCACTCGGCCAGGGAAAAACCGATGCGTTTGCCCCGCAGGATCAGCTTGAGGCTGACCTTGTCCCGCGCCGAATAAATGCGCTCCTGGCCCCGGCGTTCCGGGGCCAGCAGGCCTTGTTCCTCATAGAAGCGAATGGCGCGGGTGGTGATGTCGAGCTCACGGGCGAGGTCGGAGATGCTGTAGGTCGTGCTCATGGGGGCGCTCAAGAAGGTCTTGGCGCTAAGCTAATGTCAGGTTGACGTAAACGTCAAGGGGCGCTGCGCAGCCCATCGGGGCAAGCCCCCTGCCACAGGGGGCGCTCTTCAGCCTCAGGCCTGTTGCTTATCCAGCTTCTTCTCATGGGCGGTGACTTGCTGGCACAACTCGATCATCTGCTCGCGCATCCAGCGGTTGGCCGGGTCCTGGTCGGTGCTTTCGTGCCAGTACAGGTGGGTTTCCACCGGTGGCACGTCATTGACCGGCAGGTTGAACCAATGCAGTTCATGGCGGCGGGCGAAACGTTCGGGCACGGTCATGACCATGTCGGTCTGCTGCAACACTTGCGAGGCCATCAGGTAATGCTGGGAGCGCAGGGCGATCTTGCGCTGGATGCCCATCTTGCCCAGGGCCAGGTCGACGTGGCCCAAGCCGTTGCGGCGGCTGGAGATATGGATATGGGTCAGCGACAGGTAGTCATCCAGGGTGAACTTGTCCTTGCCCGCCATGGGATGGCCCTTGCGCATGGCGCACACGTAGCGGTCTTCCATCAGCTTGACGTGGCGTACCTGCGGGTCGGTGTTGAGCGGCGCGTCCACGGCAAAATCCAGGCGCCCGGCCGCCAGTTCCTTGGTGGTCTCGCGGCGTTTGGACAGGAAACTCTCGATCACCACGGTGGGCGCCAGGCGGCGCAGGCGTTGGAACAGCAGCGGCAGAATCACCGCTTCGGTGAGGTCGGTCATGCTGATGCGGTAGGTCTTGGCCGCCTGCTGCGGGTTGAAGATGCGGCTTTCCTGCACCGACACCCGCAGCAACGACAGCGCATTGCGCACCGGGCCGATGATGTTCTGCGCCATCGGCGTGGGCACCATGCCTTGGGCGGTGCGCACGAACAGCGGGTCGTTGAACGTCTCGCGCAGGCGCGCCAGGGCGTTGGACACCGCCGGCTGGGTGATGCCGACAATCTGCCCGGCGCGGGTCAGGTTGGCTTCGGTGTAGATCGCGTCGAAGACGATAAAGAGGTTGAGGTCGACCTTGCTCAGATTCATTTCGTTGCGCTCTTATTGTTAGTTGGCCATACGTCGATCATATATCGGTGATGAATGTTAATACACGCCGAGAATAGGCTAGGTAAATTATCAACGCTGTTCTAGCATCGATTGCATGACCTAAACAACCTCTCAAAGAAGGGAGCTGCTCATGGATTTCGCCTATTCGCCCAAGGTTCAGGAACTGCGTGAACGTGTTACAGCGTTCATGGACGCTTACGTTTACCCGGCCGAGCCGGTGTTCGAACGCCAGGTCAGCGAAGGCGACCGCTGGCAGCCCACCGCCATCATGGAAGAGCTGAAGGCCCGGGCGAAAGCCGAAGGCCTGTGGAACCTGTTCCTGCCCGAGTCCGAACTGGGCGCCGGCCTGACCAACCTTGAATACGCCCCCCTGGCCGAGATCATGGGCCGCTCGCTGCTGGGTCCGGAACCGTTCAACTGCTCCGCCCCCGACACCGGCAACATGGAAGTGCTGGTGCGCTACGCCAACGAAGAGCAGAAACAACGCTGGCTCGAACCGCTGCTGCGCGGCGAGATCCGTTCGGCCTTCGCCATGACCGAGCCCGATGTCGCCTCTTCGGACGCCACCAACATGGCCGCCCGCGCCGAGCGCCAGGGCGACGAGTGGGTGATCAACGGCAAGAAATGGTGGACCTCCGGCGCCTGCGACCCGCGCTGCAAGATCCTGATCTTCATGGGCCTGAGCAACCCGGATGCACCGCGCCACCAGCAGCACTCGATGATCCTGGTGCCGGTGGACGCCCCTGGGGTAAAAATCGTACGCCCGCTGCCGGTGTTCGGCTACGACGACGCGCCCCACGGCCACGCCGAAGTGCTGTTCGACAATGTCCGCGTGCCTTACGAAAACGTACTGCTGGGTGAAGGCCGAGGCTTCGAGATTGCCCAAGGCCGCCTTGGCCCAGGCCGTATCCACCACTGCATGCGCTCCATCGGCATGGCCGAGCGCGCGCTGGAACTGATGTGCAAACGCTCCGTCAGCCGCACCGCGTTCGGCAAGCCTTTGGCGCGCCTGGGCGGCAATATCGACAAGATCGCCGACTCACGCATGGAAATCGACATGGCGCGCCTGCTGACCTTGAAAGCGGCGTACATGATGGACACCGTGGGCAATAAAGTGGCGAAAAGTGAAATCGCCCAGATCAAGGTGGTGGCGCCGAACGTGGCGTTGAAGGTGATCGACCGCGCGATCCAGATCCACGGCGGCGCCGGCGTCTCCAACGACTTCCCGCTGGCCTACATGTACGCCATGCAACGCACCCTGCGCCTGGCCGACGGCCCGGACGAAGTGCACCGCGCGGCCATCGGCAAGTTCGAGATCGGCAAGTATGTGCCTAAGGAGTTGATGCGCGGCGGGCAGTAACAGCGCGTCGCCTGCAATCGGGGGCAAGCCCCCTCCCACACTTTGAATGTATTCCCAAATCAAAATGTGGGAGGGGGCTTGCCCCGATGAGGCCGGATCAGGCCCTGAAGATCCAGCAGCCCTCAGTACACCCAAACTTCCACGCGCCGATTCTTGATCCGCCCCTCATCCGCCGTATTCGCCGCCACCGGCATCTGTGCGCCGAAGCCGCGAATATCGCGCAATACCACGCCGTTCTTGACCAGCTCCCGGCGTACCGCCATCGCCCGCAGCTTCGAGAGCAGCGCGGCCCGTTGCGGGTCATTCTTGGCATCGCCGAATCCCACCAGCGTTACCTGCTTGTCGAGTTGGTTGTGGCGCTTTATATAGGCCACGACGCGCTGCACGTCCTGGCGCGCCTTGTTGTCCAGGCTGGCGCTGCCTTCCTCGAAGCGAAAATTCACGCTCAAACGCTGGGCGTCACGGGCAATCGCCTGGTAGTCGTCGGGCATCGAAGGGCGCGGCTCCACCGTCATCGCCTGCACCTGCTGCGCAATAAACCCATTGGCCGCCACAATCGCCTGGCCTTTGCTGCTCTGGGCAAAGTCCACCAGCGCCTTGGCCCACGGGTTGCTGGAGGAGGGCGGCAGGTAGAAGAACAGACGGCGAGACAGCGGGTAATCCTCGGTGGCAATCAGGCTGTTCAACGGCAACATCGGTTGCGAGTCGCCATCGACAATCGCCACCGCCTTGGCCTGGCGCACGTAAGGCAAGCCGATAAAACCGATGCCCTGGGGATCCCGGCTCACCGCATCGGACAACGCTTCGCTGGACTCGAAGCGCTTGGCGGACGCGGCCAGGGGCTTGCCGCGCAGGCGCAGCACCAGGTCCTTGAAGGTGTCATAGGTGCCGGATTGGTCATCCCGCGCGTACAGATGAATGGTTCCGCCGATCCCGCCCAATGCTTCCCACGTGTTGATTTCGCCGTTGAAAATCTGCGCCAGTTGCTCGGTGTTCAACGTATTCAGCGGGTTGCGCGGGTTGAGGATAATGGCCAGGCCGTCGATGGCGATCACCTGTTCGGCCTCGGGGCTTTTCAGGTCGCCGAGCGCTTCGAGGTCCACCAGTTCGCTGTCTTTTATTGGCCGGGACGAGGCGGCCAGGTCGGCGCTGGCGTTTTTCAGCGCGACAAACCCCGTGCTGGAACCATGGGCCGCCACCTCGACGGTCACCGTCCTGCCCTGGCGCGTCTTGCCGATCACGCGCTGTTCATTGGTGCCCTCGGCCGGTTCGCTGTGCACCGCCTGCAGGCCCTGATGCTCCATCAACCCCTTGACCAGCGCGGGCCCCAGCGCCGCGCCAATGGTGTTGGAACCCTGGATGTGCAAAGCCGGGCCTTGGTCGGGAACGGGGAGGGGGGCAGCCACGACGCAGAGGGACAACGCGCTACACAACAGGAACAGAACGCGCAGCATCATGCCGGCACCTTCTCAAGCCAAAGGGAGTGCGGCGAGATTAAGTCACTTGGATTTCAATAATGTGACTGACAGTCAGCTTATCTGTTACTGATACACCGCGATCGTGGGCAAGCCCCCTCCCACATTTGGCCCGAGTACAGTCAGGGGGATCAGCTGAGTTCGAGCCAGATCGGCGCATGGTCAGACGGTTTCTCCAAGCCCCGCAGGTCGTAATCCACCCCGGCATCCTTGACTCGTGGCAACAAGCCATTGGAGGCCATGATCACGTCAATGCGCAGCCCACGCTTGGGCTCATCCTCGAACCCACGGCTGCGGTAGTCGAACCAGCTGAAACGGTCGGCCACCTCGGGGTTGAGGTGGCGGAAACTGTCCACAAGGCCCCAGTTCTTCAGGCGCGCCATCCACTCGCGCTCTTCGGGCAGGAAGCTGCACTTGCCGGTTTTCAGCCAGCGCTTGGCGTTGTCGGCGCCGATGCCAATGTCGCAGTCCTCCGGGGAAATGTTCACATCGCCCATCACCACCAGGGCCTGGTCGTTGCTGAACTGGCTTTCCAGCAGGTGCTGCAAATCTGCGTAGAAGCGCTGCTTGGCGGGGAACTTGGTCGGGTGGTCGCGGCTTTCACCTTGTGGGAAATAGCCGTTCATGATGGTCACCGGCTGGCCGTTTTCATCGGCGAAGGTGCCCCAGATAAAACGGCGCTGGGCGTCTTCTTCATCGCTGGCAAAGCCCTTGTGCACGCTCAAGGCTTCTTTGCGCGAGAGCAGCGCTACACCGTAGTGGCCTTTTTGCCCGTGGTAGTACACGTGATAGCCCAGGGCCTGCACTTCGGCCAGGGGGAACTGGTCGTCGTGGACCTTGGTTTCCTGCAGGCCGATGACGTCGGGTTGGTGTTTTTCAATCAGTGCCGCCAGCTGATGAGGGCGGGCGCGCAGCCCGTTGATATTGAAGGAGACGATTTTCATGGTCGGCGGTCCAGTCTGGCAAAAGGGCGATGCTAGCGGACAAGTCGGACGGGGGCCAGCGTGGCGGTAGGACAGATGCACTGCTAATGTCTGGGAACGACTGGTGCTGCGTAGGTTCGTACCCATAAGAACGCCATCTATTGAGTGGCGCCCAGGGAGATTGACTGTATGACTGACACTGCCATTGGCGAAGTTCGCCTGCTCAACAGCGGCTACTCCCGCGAAGCACGCTCGCTGCTGTACCAGGCCTATCGGCATGAGCCGACGTTTGCCTACATCTTCGAGGCGGAACGCGCAGGTTATGAACAGCGGGTACGTGCCACCGTGCGCGAACTGGTCAAGCAGCATTTCTTCCAGAAACTTCCCGCCATCGGCCTGTTCGTCAACGACCGCCTGATCGGCATCGCGCTGATCGCGCCCCCGCAGCGGCGCCTGGGGATTACCGAAAGCTGGGCCTGGCAATTGCGCATGTGGCTGAGCACCGGCGTGCGCGGCACCCGGCGCTACCTGGACTACCACTATGCGGTGATGGCCTGCCTGCCCAACGAATCGGTGCATGTGTTGCCGCTGCTGGGCATTCATCCGCAATTCCAGGGCAAGCACTACGGTGAACAGCTGCTGGAGGCGGTACACAATTGGTGCGCGGAAGACCCGCACTCGTCCGGTGTGGTGTTGGACACGGGGAATTCGCGCTATCTGGAGTTCTACAAACGCCAGGGCTATGAGGAGATCGGCGAAGTGGCGGTAGGACCGATTCTGGAGCACGTATTTTTCCACCCCAATCCGCAGGTGTTACATGCTGCAACGGCTTAGCGCAGAATTTTTCAGAATCCTCTGAGTTCTAAGTTTCTCCCCAGCTCGTGTAGCATCCGCGCCTATGAAGTTTCCAGGAAGATTTACCAGCGGCTTGGTTCTGCTGTTCACAAGCTGCGGCGCATTCGCGCAAAGCGAATTGGACGTGCGGATCAAGCCAAAAAACGACGCGTTGAAAGCCAACATCGAAGGCTATATCGGCGGGGTGGGCGAGCGTGATGAAGACGCCTTGCTGCGGTTCAGCCGTGGGGCCGAAGAGCAGGCGCGCAAAGCCGCCCAGGCTTTAGGTTTCTATCAGCCCCGGATCGAAAGCGATGTGAAGGGCGGCAAGAACCCGCGCCTGATCCTCACCATCGACCCCGGCGAACCGGTGCATCTGCGCAACGTGACCATTCGGGTCGACGGCCCGGCCGCGGACCTCAAGGCCTTTCGCGTACCCGCCAGCGACGACCTCAAATCCGGCGCCGTGCTCAACCACGGCCACTACGAAGACGCCAAGCGTCTGATCCAGAACCAGGCCTCGCGCTACGGCTTTTTCAGCGGGCGCTTCACTCACCAGAAACTCTCGGTAGACCCCCAGGCCGGTGTCGCCGATATCGAACTCATCTATGACAGCGGCCCGCGCTACACCTTGGGCAAGGTCAGCTTTGCCGGCGATACGCCGTTTGACGAAGAGCTGCTGCAACGCATGGTGCCGTTTAAAAGTGGCGCCCCCTACGATTCCGAACTGATCGCCGAACTCAACCAGAACCTGCAAGCCAGCGGCTTTTTCGAAGGCGTGCGCGTCGACGCCGCACCCGCGGCTTCGGCCAATGACGTGATCCCGGTGGCCGTCAACCTGGAGACCCGCAAGCCACGCACCATGGGCCTGGGCCTGGGTTTCTCCACCGACGTCGGCCCGCGCGGCAAGGCCAACTGGACACGCCACTGGGTCAATCCCCAGGGCCACAGCTATGGCTGGGAGGCTGAACTGTCGGCGCCACGGCAGAACGTCGGGTTGTGGTACGACATCCCGCTGGACCCGCCGCTCACCGATAAACTGCGTTTCGCCGGCGGTTACCAGAATGAAGAAATCGCCAACACCGACACCTTGAGTAAATTGCTCACCCTAGGGCCCGAATGGCACAGCAAGTTGCCCAGTGGCTGGACCCGGGTGATCTCGCTCAAATACCAGCGCGAAGAATACCGCCTGGGCAATGACTCGGGCCTCAGTAACCTGGTGATGCCGGGTGTGAGTTATTCCTACCTGCGCAGCGATAACCGCATCGACCCCCATAACGGCTACCGCCTGCAATTCGACAGCAAGGTGGCGAAGGAGGGACTGGGCTCCGACACCAACCTGTTGTACGGCACGGCCATGGTCAAGGGCCTGACCACCCTGTGGGACAACCACCGCTTCCTGGCGCGGGCCCAGGTCGGCGGCAGTGCCACTAATGGCTACAAGTCGGTGCCGCCGTCGCTGCGGTTCTTCGCCGGTGGCGACCAGAGCGTGCGCGGCTACGAGTACCAGACCCTGTCGCCGGAGAATGACCGGGGCGACCGTATCGGCGGCCGCTACATGGTGGCCCTGAGTGCCGAGTATCAATATTCCATCGCCGAAAAATGGCGGATTGCGACCTTTATCGACCAGGGCAACTCGTTCAACTCCCTGGAGTTGCCCAGCTTGAAGACTGGTGTGGGTGTCGGCATCCGCTGGGTCTCGCCGGTCGGGCCGATCCGCCTGGACCTGGCCCACGCCCTGGAAGACCCGGGCGGTGTTCGATTGCACTTTTCCATGGGGCCTGAGCTGTGATGCGTGGTGTGAAAATAGCGGGGCTGGCCGTGTTGGCCACCCTTGTCGTGCTGTTGCTGGCCCTGTGGGCGGTCCTCGGCACCCAGGCGGGCAGTCGCTGGGCGCTGGGGCGTGTACCGGGTTTGAGCGTAGAGAATTTCCACGGCCGTCTGGGCGGCCAGTGGCGCGCCGATCATCTGCTGTGGGCGCAGGACGGCAGTCGCGTCGAACTCGATGCGCCGACGTTTGACTGGTCGCCGACGTGCCTGTTGCGCATGACCCTGTGCATCAATCGCCTGGATGTGGAGCAAGTCCGCCTGGACGTTGCGCCGAGCACCGAAGAAAGCAGCGGGCCGATTCAATTGCCCGACCTGAAGCTGCCCGTTTCCATTCAGTTGGGCGACGTTCGTGTCGGCAGCCTGCTGCTTAACGGCAGCGAACAACTCAAGGGCCTGCAACTGGCCGCGCACTGGACCGCCGCCGGCATGCAGATTGACGCGGTGCACCTGCAACGGGACGGCCTGGTGCTGGACCTGAACGGCCTGTTGCAACCCAGCGGCGACTGGCCGCTGACCGCCAGCGGCAACCTGAGCCTGCCCTACGCCCCCGGCGGCGCGCCGTGGACGGTGGCGCTCAAGGTCGAGGGCGACCTGCTCAAGACCCTCAGGCTTGACGCCGACAGCAGCGGCTACCTGCCGGCCAAACTCAAGGGCGAGCTGCAACCCCTGGTGGACAACCTCCCGGCCCAGGTGCATATCACCGCCGATGGCTTCAAACCCAGCGCCGATCTGCCCGACACCCTGCAGCTCAATCAACTGGACCTCACCGCCAAGGGCGACCTGGGCAGCGGCTACCAACTGCTGGGCAAGGCCATACTGCCGGCGGAAAAAGGCCCGGTGGACCTGCTGCTGCAAGGCAAGGTCGACGCCAAGGGCGCGCAGATCGCCGGCCTGGACCTGAATGCCGGCGACAAACAAAGCCTCAAGCTCACGGCGCAGTTGGACTGGCAACAAGGCTTCAGCGCCGAGGCCAAGATCGACTGGCTGGACTTTCCCTGGCATCGCCTCTACCCGCTGATCGACGAGCCACAGGTGGTGTTGCGCACCTTCAACGGTGAGGTTTCCTACAAAGACGGCAACTACCTCGGCAACCTCAAGGCCGACCTGGACGGCCCGGCGGGCAAATTCAATCTGGTCACGCCGTTCAGTGGCGACCTCACGCAAGTCTTCCTGCCTGAGCTGAAGCTGACTGCCGGCCAAGGCAAGGCCGAAGGGCATTTGAACCTGCAATTTGCCGATGGTATTGCGTGGGATACCGCGTTGGACCTGTCGGCGCTGAACCCGGCGTACTGGGTGGCGGAATTGCCGGGCACGCTGGCTGGCCCCTTGCGCAGCAAAGGTGAATTCAAAAACGAGCAGCTCAAGCTCAACGCCGACCTCGACCTCAAGGGCCGCCTGCGTGGGCAAACCGCCGTGCTGGCGGCCAAGGCCGAGGGCGCGGGCGAGCAATGGACCCTGGCCAACCTGGATGTCCGCCTGGGCGACAACCGCATCAACGGCAGCGGCAGCCTGCAGCAACGCCTGGCCGGGCAGATCGATATCAAGCTGGCGCGCCTGGCCCAGCTGTGGCCGCAATTGCGTGGGCAGGTCAATGGCCGACTCGACGTGGCCGGCAGCCTCAAGGCGCCCCAAGGCCAACTCGACCTCAAGGGCCAGCAACTGGCGTTCGCCGATAATCGCCTGCAAAGCCTGAGCCTGGACGCGACCCTGGACAGTGCCCAGCGCGGGAAAATCGACCTCAAGGGCAGCGGCATTCAAAGTGGTGACACCCAGGTGGGCACGCTCACCGCCAGCGCCCAGGGCGATATCAGGAACCAGAAGGTCCAACTCGGCCTGGCCGGCCCCTTGGTCAAGCTGGCTCTGGCCTTGGACGGCAACCTCGACAAAGGCAACTGGCGCGGTCGCCTGGCCAGTGGCGATGTGCAGGCGGGTGGCCAGGACTGGAAGCTGCAGGCGCCGGCAAAAATCGAGCGCATGGCCGACGGCAAGCTGACTTTTGCGGCCCACTGCTGGGTCTCCGGTGCGGCCAGCCTGTGCGGTGAAGACCAGCGCCTGATGCCGGAACCCAAATTGCGCTACCACCTCAAGCAATTCCCCATCGACAGCCTGGCGGCGTTTCTGCCCAAGGACTTCGCCTGGCAGGGCAAGCTCAACGCCGACGTCCAACTGGACCTTCCCGACAGCGGTCCCAAAGGCGTGGTCGCGGTGGATGCCAGCGGCGGCACCCTGCGGGTCAAGGACAAGGATCAGTGGCTGGATTTCCCCTACGACACCCTCACGCTGGAAACCACCCTCAACCCCAAGCGTATCGACACCCAACTGAACTTCCGAGGTGGCAAGCTCGGCGAGTTGCTGTTGCAGGCGCAGATCAACCCATTGCCGAAAAACAAGCCGATCAGCGGCAATTTCAGCCTGACCGGGCTGGATCTCGCCGTGGCGCGGCCGTTTGTGCCGATGGTCGAGAAACTCAGCGGCAAGCTCAACGGCAGCGGCCGGATCGCCGGTGGCCTGCTGGCGCCGCAGGTCAACGGCAACGTCAACCTGGTGGGCGGTGAAGTCTCCGGGCCAGAGCTGCCCATCAGCCTTGAAGGCCTGAACGTGCAGGCGCTGATTGCCGGTGAAAGTGTGCAATTGAATGGCGCATGGCGCAGTGGCAAGGCCGGGCAGGGCAGCCTCAAGGGCCAGGTCGACTGGGGCCAGGCCCTGGTGGTGGACCTCAGCCTGCAAGGCTCGCAACTGCCGGTCACGGTGGAGCCCTATGCGGTGCTCGAAGTGGCCCCGGACCTGAAGATCAGCCTGAAGAACGACAAACTGGCGATTGCCGGCAAGGTGCGGATCCCCCGCGGTGACATCACCGTGCGCGAACTGCCGCCGTCCACCGTCAAGGTCTCGGATGACACCGTGATCGTCGGCAGCCAGACCGAAGAGGGCAAGCCACCGATGGCCATGGCCATGGATATCGACGTGGCGGTGGGCGAAGACCAGCTCAACTTCTCGGGCTTCGGCCTCACCGCCAAGGTGCAGGGCCATGTGCACATCGGCGACAACATGGATACCCGTGGCGAGTTGTGGCTCAACGACGGTCGCTACCGCGCCTATGGCCAGCGCCTGGATGTGCGCCGCGCACGCCTGCTGTTCGCCGGGCCGCTCGACCAGCCGTACCTGGATATCGAAGCGATCCGCAAGACCGACGATGTCGTCGCCGGTATCCGCCTCAGCGGCAGCGCCGAGCAGCCCACCACGCAGATCTTCTCGGAACCGGCCATGAGCCAGGAACAGGCGCTGTCCTACCTGGTGCTGGGCCGTCCGCTGAGTTCTACCGGCGAAGACAACAACATGCTCGCCCAGGCCGCCCTCGGCCTTGGCCTGATGGGCAGCGCCGGGGTCACCTCGGATCTTGCCAACAAACTGGGGATTCGCGACTTCGACCTCGACACCCAGGGCAGCGGCAACAATACGGCAGTGGTGGCCAGCGGCAAGATCACCGAGAAACTCAGCCTGCGTTACGGGGTAGGGGTGTTCGAACCGGCCAGCACCATTGCCTTGCGCTACCTGCTGAGCAAGAAGGTGTACCTGGAAGTGGCGAGTGGCGTGGCCAGTTCCCTCGACATCTTCTACAAGCGCGATTTCTAGATCCTTTCGCGGTACAAAATGTGGGAGGGGGCTTGCCCCCGATAGCAGTCGTTCAGTCAACACATCAGTGACTGACCCAACGCTATCGGGGGCAAGCCCCCTCCCACATTAGCAAGCAAGCTAATTATTCCATTTGACTTTCTCTGCCTAGGCAGTAACATCTCGTCATACATTCACTGCCTAGGCAGTAATAAGGTGACTTCCGATGCCCCACTTCACCCCTGAAAACTTCCACAACTGCCACCTCGGGCTGTTGCTGGGCCGTGCGGCGCTCCTCAAGGACCGCATCATCGACACCCACATGGAACCCCACGGCATCACGGCCGCGCAGTTCAAGGTGCTGATCATCATGGCCCAGTTCGGCGTCGACACCCCGGCCGAGCTGTGCCGCAACCTGTCCCTGGACAGCGGTTCGATGACCCGCATGCTCGACCGCCTCGAGCAGAAAGGCCTGCTGGACCGCAAACGCTCCGAGCAGGACCGCCGCCAGGTCCAGTTGGTGCTGACTGCCGACGGCCAGCGCCTGGCAGACATGCTGCCGCACATAGGCGCCCAGGCGTTGAACCAACTGGCGGGCGTACTTGAGGCTGGCGAGCTGGAAACCCTGGAACGGATTCTCAAGAAAATTCTGATAGCTGCCGGTGATCCCATCACCCTGCAGCGGGTAGGTAAAGCATGAACACACGTGCCCTTTGCCTGGTGCTCGTGGCCATGAGCATGGCCGGTTGCGCCAACTACAGCGGCCTCGACACCCAGGGCCGGCGCCTCGACGCCAACACCTTGCAGACCGGTAAATCCCTGAGCGGGGTGACCCTGTCGAGTGCCGCCTGGCCCAGCGCCGACTGGTGGAAAAACCTCGGCGACCCGCAGCTCGACGGCCTGATCCAGGAAGCCCTGCAAAACAGCCCCGACATGCAAGTCGCCAGCGCCCGTGCCCATCAGGCCGAAGCCGCCGCCTATGCCGCGAATGCCGCACGCATGCCGACCCTGGATGCCAGCGCCGGCGTGAGCCGTTCACGCCTGGCCAAGGACCAGGACCCGCGCGGCGAGGGCGATGCCTACTCGACCGTGCGTAATATCGGCGCCAGCTTCAATTACAACTTCGACCTCTGGGGTGGCCAGCGCGCCGCCTGGGAAGCCGCGCTGGGCCAGGCCCGCGCCGCCGAAGTCGACCAACAGGCCGCGCGCCTGACCCTCGCTGCCGATGTGGCCAAGGCCTACAGCGACCTGGGCCAGGCGCACATCGTGCGCGACCTGGCCGGCGATGACCTCAAGCGCACCCGGCAAATGCTCGACCTGAGCAAGCGCCGCCTCGCTGCGGGCATCGACAGCCAGTACCAGTACCAGCAGACCGAAAGCCTGGAAGCCAGCTCCCAGTCGCAATTGATCGATGCCGACAAGCAACTGCAGAGCGCCAAGATCGCCCTCGCCGTATTGCTCGGCAAAGGCCCGGACCGAGGCGGCGAACTGGCCCGTCCGAATGTGCTCAAGCCCGCCGCTGTCGCCGTGCCTTCGGTGTTGCCCGCCGAGCTGCTGGGCCGTCGCCCGGACCTGATCGCCGCGCGCTGGCGAGTCGAGGCCGCGAGCAAGGACATCGCCGCCAGCAAGACGCGCTTCTACCCCAACCTCAACCTCAGCGCGAGCGCCGGGGCCGAGTCGTTGCTGGGGGATGCGATGTTCGGCTCGGCCAGCCGCTTCTTCAACATTGCGCCGACGATCTCGTTGCCGATCTTCGATGGCGGCCGCCTGCGCGCCGACCTCGATGCGCGCGATGCCGACTACGACCTGGCCGTGGCCCAGTACAACAAGACCCTGGTGCAGGCCTTGGGCGATATCGGCAACACCCTTTCGCAACTGCGCGAAACCGGTCGGCAGATCCAGGCCCAGCAACACGCCACGGATATTGCCCAGCAGTCCTACGACACCGTGGTCCAGCGCTACGGCTCAGGGGTCGGTAACTACCTGGACGTGCTCAGCATCGAGCAGCAATTGCTGCAGGCCCAGCGTCAGCTGGCGACCCTGAATGCCGGGCAAATCGATCTGTCGATTCAATTGATGCAGGCCCTGGGTGGCGGATACAGCGCCGACAACGTGGCGTCGACCACCCCAGCCACCCGCACGGAATAATTTGAGGTATTTGTCATGGCCACTGCCGAAAACACCACCGCTACCGAACAACCCAAAGACAACAACCCACGCAAACGCAAGGTCATGCTGATCGGCCTCGCGCTGATCGTCATCCTCGGCGTCGTGGGCGTATGGGGCTGGTATGAATTCTACGGGCGCTTCAACGAGAGCACCGACGACGCCTATGTGAACGGCAACGTGGTGGAAATCACCCCGCTGGTCACCGGCACCGTGGTCAGCATCGGCGCGGACGATGGCGACCTGGTCCACGAAGGCCAGGTGCTGATCAACTTCGACCCCAACGACGCCGCCGTCGGCCTGCAAAGTGCCCAGGCCAACCTGGCCCGCACCGTGCGCCAGGTGCGTGGCTTGTACAGCAACGTCGATGGCATGAAAGCCCAGGTCAACGCACAGAAAGCCGATGTGCAAACCGCCCAGGACAATTTCAACCGCCGCAAGACCCTGGCCCAGGGAGGCGCGATTTCCCAGGAAGAACTGTCCCACGCCCGTGACAGCCTGACCGCCGCGAAAAACGCGCTGACCAACCTTGAGCAGCAACTCAAGACCAGCAATGCGCTGGTGGATGACACCGTGATCTCGTCCCACCCGGACGTGCAGGCCGCCGCCGCGCAACTGCGCCAGGCCTACCTGGCCAATGCGCGCAGCACCTTGATCGCGCCGGTCACCGGCTACGTGGCCAAGCGCACCGTGCAACTGGGCCAGCGCGTGCAGCCGGGTACGGCGTTGATGGCGGTGATCCCGCTGAACCAGTTGTGGATCGACGCCAACTTCAAGGAAACCCAATTGCGCGACATGCGCATTGGCCAGCCGGTGGACATCGAGTCGGACATCTACGGCAGCGACGTGAAATTCAGCGGCACCGTGGATAGCCTTGGCGCCGGCACCGGCAGTGCGTTTGCCCTGCTGCCGGCGCAGAACGCCACCGGTAACTGGATCAAGATCGTGCAACGGGTGCCGGTACGCATCCACATCAATGCCGAAGAACTGGCCAAGCACCCGCTGCGGGTCGGCCTGAGCACTGTCGTCAATGTCGACCTGCATGACCAGAGCGGCCCGGTGCTGGCGCAACAGGCGCCGCAGAAGGCGACCTTCACCACCAACGTGTACGACCGCCAATTGGCCGAGGCTGACGCCATGATCACCGAGTTGATCCATGCCAACAGCATCGCCGCGCCCAAGGCTGTGCAGCGCTGATGAGCAATAACGCCTCCTTCACGCCGCCCAGCCTGTTGATGGCCACCATTGGCCTGTCGCTGGCGACCTTTATGCAGGTGCTCGACACCACCATCGCCAACGTGGCCTTGCCGACCATTTCCGGCAACCTCGGCGTGAGTTCGGAGCAGGGCACCTGGGTGATCACCTCGTTTGCGGTGAGCAACGCCATCGCCTTGCCGCTGACCGGTTGGTTGAGCCGGCGGTTTGGCGAAGTGAAGCTGTTCCTGTGGGCCACCATGCTGTTTGTGCTGGCCTCGTTCCTCTGTGGTATTTCCACTTCGATGCCCGAACTGATCGGCTTCCGGGTGCTGCAAGGCCTGGTGGCCGGGCCGTTGTACCCGATGACCCAGACCCTGCTGATCGCGGTCTACCCGCCGGCCAGGCGTGGCATGGCCCTGGCGTTGCTGGCGATGGTCACGGTGGTGGCGCCGATTGCAGGGCCGATCCTCGGTGGCTGGATCACTGACAGCTACAGCTGGCCGTGGATCTTCTTTATCAACGTCCCCATCGGCATCTTTGCGGTGATGGTGGTGCGTGCGCAATTGAAGAAGCGCCCGGTGACCACCAGCTACCAGCCGATGGATTACGTCGGGCTGTTGAGCCTGATCGTGGGCGTCGGCGCGTTGCAGATCATCCTCGACAAGGGCAACGACCTGGACTGGTTCGAATCCAACTTCATCATTGTGGGCGCGGCGATTTCGGTGATTGCCCTGGCGGTGTTCATCATCTGGGAAATGACCGACAAGCACCCGGTGGTCAACCTGCGGCTGTTTGCCTACCGTAACTTTCGCATCGGCACGATTGTGTTGATCCTCGGCTACGCGGGCTTCTTCGGCATCAACCTGATCCTGCCGCAGTGGCTGCAAACCCAGATGGGCTACACCGCCACCTGGGCCGGCCTGGCGGTGGCGCCGATCGGCATCCTGCCGGTGCTGATGTCACCGTTCGTGGGCAAGTACGCGCACAAGTTCGACCTGCGCCTGCTGGCGGGCCTGGCGTTCCTGGCGATCGGCTTGAGCTGCTTTATGCGCGCGGGCTTCACCAATGAGGTGGACTTCACCCACATTGCCCTGGTGCAGTTGTTCATGGGCATCGGCGTGGCGCTGTTCTTCATGCCGACCTTGAGCATCCTGATGTCCGACCTGCCACCGCACCAGATTGCCGACGGCGCCGGTCTTGCGACCTTTCTGCGGACCCTGGGCGGCAGCTTTGCGGCCTCGCTGACCACCTGGATCTGGATCCGCCGGGCGGACCAGCACCATGCGTACATGAGCGAGAACATGACCACCTATGACTCGGCCACCCGCGACGCGCTGCAGGCGCTCGGTGGGGCAGGGCACAAGGCCTACGCGCAACTGGACCAGATCCTCACCAGCCAGGCGTACATGATGTCCACCGTGGATTACTTCACGTTGCTGGGGTGGATGTTCATGGGGTTGATGCTGCTGGTGTGGCTGGCCAAACCGCCGTTTGGCGCCAAGGCAGGGCCGGAAGCGTCCGGCCACTGATTGGCAAAGACTGAAATGCAATCAATTGTGGGAGGGGGCTTGCCCCCGATGAGGGAGTG
This sequence comes from Pseudomonas sp. LAMO17WK12:I1, assembly GCF_900177315.1. Taxonomy (NCBI): domain Bacteria; kingdom Pseudomonadati; phylum Pseudomonadota; class Gammaproteobacteria; order Pseudomonadales; family Pseudomonadaceae; genus Pseudomonas; species Pseudomonas sp. LAMO17WK12:I1. Next base: position 183,101 of record NZ_FWZV01000012.1, read on the forward strand.
TCAGTTGAACATCTTTTACTGACCCGCCCTAATCGGGGGCAAGCCCGCTCCCACATTTTGATCTCTGTTCACATTGAATCAGGGGGATTCGAGGATCAGGCGCCAGGCAACGCCAGCTGCGGATTGACGAAGTCAAACGCCGCCAACTGAAAGCCTTGCTCGTCCGCCTGCAACGCCCAGCCCTGCTTGTCCCAATCCCCCAGCACAATGCGCTTGGCCGCCTGGTCGCCAATCTGCAGCTTATGGATCGCCGGGCGATGCGTGTGGCCGTGGACCAGGGTGCGCACGCCGAACTGCTGCATCACCCGCGGCACTTCCTCGGGCGTGACATCGACAATGTCGTTGGCCTTCATGCGCGTTTGCGCACGGCTTTCACTGCGCAGCTTGCGCGCCAGCCGATGGCGGGTGCGCAACGGCAGGTGACGCAGGATAAACAGCACGATGGGATTACGCAGGATGCGCCGCAGCTTCATGTAGCCAAGGTCGCGGGTGCAGAGGCTGTCGCCGTGCATCAACAGCACGGGTTCGCCTGCGAGCTGCACGACACTCGGGTCCTTGAGCAAGGTGGCGCCTGCCGCTTTGCAGAACGCCTTGCCGAGCAGGAAGTCGCGGTTGCCATGCATGATAAAAATCGGGGTACCGCTGTCGCTCAGCTCGCGCAGAGCCTCGCAGATCGAACGCTGGAAGGGCGTCATCCCATCGTCGCCAATCCAGGCTTCAAAGAAGTCCCCCAGAATGTACAACGCCTGGGCGCCACGGGCGCGGTTGTGGAGCAGATCCAGAAACGCCCGGGTAATGTCCGGGCGCTCCTCTTCCAGATGCAAATCTGAAATCAGTAATATCACTCAACGATCTCGGCTTTCTCGACGATCACGTCTTCGACCGGAACGTCCTGGTGACCGGCCTTGGAGGTGGTCGACACGCCTTTGATCTTGTCGACTACGTCCTGGCCTTCGGTGACTTTACCGAACACGGCGTAGCCCCAGCCCTGTACGTTCTTGCCGCTGTGGTTCAGGAAGGTATTGTCGGCCACGTTGATGAAGAACTGCGCGGAGGCCGAATGCGGCTCCATGGTACGGGCCATGGCGACGGTGTACTTGTCGTTGGAAAGGCCGTTGTCCGCTTCGTTCTGGATGCTTGGGCGCTTGTCTTTCTTTTCTTTCATGCCAGGCTCGAAACCGCCGCCCTGGACCATGAAGTTACCGATGACACGGTGGAAAACCGTGTTTTCGTAGTGGCCGGCCTTAACGTACTCGATGAAGTTGGCGACGGTGATCGGCGCTTTCTCGGCGTTCAGCTCGATGACGATGTCACCGTGGTTGGTGGTCAGTTTGACTTGAGTCATGTTCACTACTCTTTTCAGGGAATTCGTGGGTTTGGACGCCTGGGGCGCCTTACCTGTCTGGCTAAACGGCGGCCAAGGCGCGCAGTTTAGCGTGCCCGGCAGGAATTTCGAGGTGGTTTTTTACCGCCTGGTTAATTAAAGCAGCAGTTTTTGGTCGTGACCTGTCAGTGTCTTGACAGCATCAGCTATGATATCGCCTTTGTTTTATCTGGCCCCAACCGGCCACGAACCTGTCTGTTCAAGGATCCTATGAGCAAGCCCACTGTCGACCCTACCTCGAATTCCAAGGCCGGACCTGCCGTCCCGGTCAACTTCCTGCGCCCGATCATCCAGGCGGATCTGGATTCGGGCAAGCACACGCAGATCGTCACCCGCTTCCCGCCAGAGCCCAACGGCTACCTGCACATCGGTCACGCCAAGTCGATCTGTGTGAACTTCGGCCTGGCCCAGGAGTTCGGTGGCGTCACGCACCTGCGTTTCGACGACACCAACCCGGCCAAGGAAGACCAGGAATACATCGACGCCATCGAAAGCGACATCAAGTGGCTGGGCTTCGAATGGTCCGGTGAAGTGCGCTATGCCTCCAAATACTTCGACCAGCTGTTCGACTGGGCCGTCGAGCTGATCAAGGCCGGCAAGGCCTACGTCGACGACCTGACCCCCGAGCAGGCCAAGGAATACCGTGGCACCCTGACCGAACCGGGCAAGAACAGCCCGTTCCGCGACCGCTCCGTAGAAGAGAACCTCGACTGGTTCGCCCGCATGCGCGCCGGTGAGTTCCCGGACGGCGCCCGCGTGCTGCGCGCCAAGATCGACATGGCCTCGCCGAACATGAACCTGCGCGACCCGATCATGTACCGCATCCGCCACGCCCATCACCACCAGACCGGCGACAAGTGGTGCATCTACCCGAACTACGACTTCACCCACGGCCAGTCGGACGCCATCGAAGGCATCACCCACTCCATCTGCACCCTGGAGTTCGAGAGCCATCGCCCGCTGTACGAATGGTTCCTCGACAGCCTGCCGGTCCCGGCGCACCCGCGTCAGTACGAATTCAGCCGCCTGAACCTCAACTACACCATCACCAGCAAGCGCAAGCTCAAGCAACTGGTGGATGAAAAGCACGTCAATGGCTGGGACGACCCACGCATGTCGACCCTGTCGGGCTTCCGCCGCCGTGGCTACACCCCGGCGTCGATCCGCAACTTCTGCGAGATGGTCGGCACCAACCGCTCAGACGGTGTGGTCGACTACGGCATGCTCGAGTTCAGCATCCGCCAGGACCTCGACGCGAACGCGCCACGGGCCATGTGCGTGCTGCGTCCGTTGAAAGTCGTGATCACCAACTACCCGCAAGACAAGGTCGACCACCTCGAACTGCCGCGTCATCCGCAGAACGAAGCACTCGGCGTGCGCAAGCTGCCGTTCGCCCGTGAAATCTACATCGACCGCGATGACTTCATGGAAGAACCGCCAAAAGGCTACAAGCGCCTGGAGCCGAACGGCGAAGTGCGCCTGCGCGGCAGCTACGTGATCCGCGCCGACGAAGCGATCAAGGACGCCGAGGGCAACATCGTCGAACTGCGTTGCTCCTATGACCCGGAAACCCTGGGCAAGAACCCGGAAGGCCGCAAGGTCAAGGGCGTGATCCACTGGGTGCCGGCCGCTGCCAGCATCGAGTGCGAAGTGCGCCTGTACGATCGCCTGTTCCGTTCGCCGAATCCTGAAAAGGCCGAAGACAGCGCCAGTTTCCTCGACAACATCAACCCTGACTCCCTGCAAGTGCTCACCGGTTGTCGTGCCGAACCCTCTTTGGGCGACGCACAGCCGGAAGACCGTTTCCAGTTCGAGCGCGAAGGCTACTTCTGCGCGGATATCAAGGACTCGAAACCTGGTCAGCCGGTATTCAACCGTACCGTGACCTTGCGTGATTCGTGGGGCCAGTGATTCTGTTTTAAGGAACTGTCGTGCTAACGATCTACAACACACTCAGCAAGACCAAAGAAGTCTTCAAGCCGCTGGATGGCAACAAGGTGCGCATGTACGTGTGCGGCATGACCGTGTACGACTACTGCCACATCGGCCACGGCCGCAGCATGGTTGCCTTCGACCTGGTGACCCGCTGGTTGCGTTTCAGCGGCTATGACTTGACCTATGTGCGCAACATCACCGACATCGACGACAAGATCATCAACCGCGCCAACGAGAACGGCGAGTCGTTCGACGCGCTGACCGAGCGCATGATCGCCGCCATGCACGAGGACGAGGCGCGCCTCAACATCCTCAAGCCGGACATGGAACCGCGTGCCACGGACCACATCCCCGGCATGCACGCCATGATCCAGACCTTGATCGACAAGGGTTACGCCTACGCTCCTGGCAACGGTGACGTGTACTACCGCGTCGCCAAGTTCATGGGCTACGGCAAGCTGTCGCGCAAGAAAATCGAAGACCTGCGCATCGGCGCGCGCATCGAAGTCGACGAAGCCAAGCAGGATCCGCTCGACTTCGTGCTGTGGAAAGGCACCAAGCCCGGCGAGCCGAGCTGGGAATCGCCATGGGGCGCCGGGCGTCCGGGCTGGCACATCGAATGCTCGGTGATGTCCACCTGCTGCCTGGGCGAGACCTTCGACATTCATGGCGGCGGCAGCGACCTCGAGTTCCCGCACCACGAAAACGAAATCGCCCAGAGCGAAGCCGCCACCGGCAAGACCTACGCCAACGCCTGGATGCACTGCGGCATGATCCGCATCAATGGCGAGAAGATGTCCAAGTCCTTGAACAACTTCTTTACCATCCGCGACGTGCTGGAAAAGTACCACCCGGAAGTGGTGCGTTACCTGCTGGTGTCCAGCCACTACCGCAGCGCCATCAATTACTCGGAAGACAACCTCAAGGACGCCAAGGGCGCCCTGGAGCGGTTCTACCACGCGTTGAAAGGCCTGCCATCCGTGGCGCCGGCCGGCGGCGAAGCGTTCGTGGCACGCTTCACCGAAGTGATGAACGACGACTTCGGCACACCGGAAGCCTGCGCCGTGCTGTTCGAGATGGTGCGCGAGATCAACCGCCTGCGCGAGAGCGATCTCGACGCAGCGGCGGGCCTGGCGGCGCGCTTGAAAGAACTGGCGAGTGTGCTGGGCGTGTTGCAGATGGAGGCTGATGACTTCCTGCAAGCCGGCGCCGAAGGCCGTGTGGATGCGGCTGAGGTGGATGCGTTGATCCAGGCGCGCTTGGCTGCTCGCACCAACAAGGACTGGGCGGAGTCCGACCGTATCCGTGACCAACTGACCGCGATGGGTGTGGTGTTGGAAGACGGCAAGGGCGGGACTACCTGGCGGTTGGCTGATCAGGCCTGATTGGCAAACGCTGGATGAAAAACGCCCCGACTGGTTCGGGGCGTTTTTTTGCACACTGTTTTAGTGAGCGGCTCACCCGATCCCGTGTGGGAGGGGCGGCGCGACGATTCGACTTGCTCCCGATGGCGGTGGGTCAGCCAACATACCTGTCAACAGTGCCGCCGCCTTCGAAGCCTCGCTAAAGCTCGACATCTCCCACAGGGGATTGGCGGTATCCTTGAGATCTACAGCCGGGCTGCTTTCTACCTGTCAACCGCAATCAAATGTGGGAGGGGGCTTGCTCCCGATAGCGGTGTTTCAGCCAACACCTCTACCAACTGTGCCGCCGCCATCGAAGCCTCGCTAAAGCTCGACATCTCCCACATTTTTAACCGTGTTCGCCTCAGCGCTCAGCGGCGGCTGCTGACCTCGGCCGGTACATCATCACCGGCCATGCGCTTGCGAAACAGCGCCGTCCGGGCCAGCAGCAGCGTGGTCACCGGTACGGTGATCGCCAACAAAATCGGAATCAGCCACCCGTGCAGCACCGGCCCGGACTTGAGCACCGAAAAATAGATAATCGACGCCAGCGCCACACACCAGGCGCCCAATGTCGAGGCCAGCGCCGGCGGGTGCATGCGCTGGAAGAAGTCTTTCATGCGCAGCAGGCCAATCGCGCCGATCAACGCAAATACGCTGCTCAACACCAGCAGCACCGCGACGACGATTTCCATCCATAACGGCATCATTCAATCACCTCCCCACGCAGCAGGAATTTGGCCAGGGCAAACGAGCCCACGAAGCCGAACAGCGCAATCAGCAGCGCCGCTTCAAAGTAGGTGTCGCTGGCATAGCGAATACCCAGCACCAGCATCATCAGCATCGCCAGGATGTACAGGTAGTCCAGCGCCAGGACCCGGTCCTGGGCCGACGGGCCTTTGAACAGGCGGATCAGGGTCAGCACCATGGCCAGGGAGAACAGGAACAGGCTGAACAGGATCGCATTGGAGAGCAGGGCGCTCATTCGAAGATCTCCATCAGGGGCCGCTCGTAGGTGGTCTTGAAGTGCTCGATAAACGACACTTCATCCTCCAGGTCGAATACGTGCAGCAGCAGGATGCTACGGTCCAGCGCCAGTTCCGACCAGATGGTGCCGGGGACCACGGTGGTGATCATCGACAGGGCGGCGAGGCCGTTGGCGTCGCGCAGGTCCAGGGGGATTTTGACGAAGCGCGAACGCGGTGGGCGGGAGCCGCACATCAGCACGCCCCAGGCCACTTGCAGGTTGGAGACGATCACATCGCGGCCGACCAGGAAAAACAGGCGGATGATCACGCCAGGGCGGCGGATGCGGATCGGCAGCGGGCGCAGCGGCGCCATCAGCAGCGGCGCGAGAAAGCCCAGCAGCGCGCCCAGCAGCAGGTTGCCGGGGCTGACGGACAGGTTCAGCACCAGCCACAGCAACCACAACGCGAGGGACAACCATGGGGCAGGCAACAGGCGCTTCATGGTTGAACCTCCAGCGCGGCGGTCTTGGCTTCGGGGCTGGGGACCGGACGCGTGGCCATCACCGCCATCACGTAGTGTTCCGGGTTGTTCAGGCTCTGGGCAGTGGCCTGGGTGTAGCGCATCAGCGGCTCGGCCTTGAAGGTCAGCAGGATGCTCAGGCCCAGCAGGAAGAAGATCGGCACGCACTCATAGCGGCGCAGCAAGGGCGACGGGCGCTCTTCCGGGGTCCAGAAGCGCTGGATACCCAGGCGGGCGAAGGCGATCAGCGAGGCAAGGCCCGAGAGGATCAACAGCGCCACCAACCCCCAGGCCGCGGGACGAATGGGTTCATCCACACTGACACCCAGGCCCAACGGGTTAACCAGCGCACTCAACAAACTCAGCTTGCCGATAAACCCGGACAGCGGCGGCATGCCGATGATCAGCAGGGCGCAGGCGACAAAGCTCAAGCCGAGGAAGGCCATGGTCCAGGGAATCACCTGGCCGACCACGGCTTTCTGCTCGTCATCCAGGTTCACGCCAGGACGCGGATGCAGGGATTCCATGGCCTTGGGCAGTGCGTCAATCTCTTCATCCAGCGGCAGGTCGTTGGCCGAGCGCGAACGCTCGATCAATTCGGCCAGCAGGAACAGCGCACTCAACGCCAGGGTGGAGCTGACCAGATAGAACAGCGCCCCGGCGGTCAGGCTTGGCTGGGCGAAACCAACGGCCGACAGCAGGATCCCGGCCGAGACCAGGATGCTCAAGCTGGCCATGCGCTCGAGCCGCTGCGCCGCCACCATCGCCAGCGCCGCGCAGATGATCGTGGCCATGCCGCCGTACACCAGCCAGTCGCCGCCAAACAACGCCGATGCGCCGGCCTGGCCGGAGAACAACAGGGTCCACAGGCGCAGCACGGTGTACACGCCGACCTTGGTCATGATCGCGAACATCGCCGCCACCGGCGCGCTGGCTGAGGAATAGGCGGGGGCCAGCCAGAAGTTCAGCGGCCACATGCCGGCCTTGGCCAGGAATGCGGTGGCGAGGATCGCCGCACCGGCATGCAGCAGGCCGCGATCCGCCTCGGGAACCAGCGGGATTTTCAGTGCCAGGTCAGCGAAATTCAGCGTGCCGGTCACGCCGTAGATCATCGCCGCGCCGATCAGGAACAGCGACGACGCCAACAGGTTGATCGCGATGTAATGCAGCCCCGACGACACCCGCGCCCGGCCCGAGCCGTGCAGCATCAAGCCGTAGGACGCCGCCAGCAGCACTTCGAAGAACACGAACAGGTTGAACAGGTCCGCCGTGAGGAACGCGCCGTACAGGCCCATCATCTGGATCTGGAACAGCGCATGGAAACTGGTACCGGCACGGTCCCAACGGGCCATGGCGAACAGCAGCGCGCTCACGCCGATGATCCCGGTGAGCACCAGCATCAGCGCCGAGAGCTGGTCGACCACCAGCACGATGCCGAACGGCACCTGCCAGTTGCCCGGCAGGTACACCCCAATCGAGCCGGGGCCGCCTTTTTGCGTCCAGTACAACAGCAGGATCGCTATGCCCAGGCCGATGACGCTGGAGAACAGATTGATCCTGGCCTTCAGCGGGCGGCGTTTTTCGCCGAGCATCAGCATCAGCGCGGCGGTGAGCAACGGCAGCAGGATCGGGGCGACGATCAGTTGGTTGACCCAATTCATTCCTTGGGCTCCCGGCCGTCCACATGGTCAGTGCCGGTCAGGCCCCGTGACGCCAGCAGCACCACCAGGAACAACGCGGTCATGGCGAAGCTGATCACGATCGCCGTAAGCACCAGGGCCTGGGGCAGGGGATCGGTGTAATTGAGCAAGTCCTGGGGCACGCCGTCCTTGATGATCGGCTCCTTGCCGATAAACAGGCTGCCCATGCTGAAAATGAACAGGTTGACCCCGTACGACAACAGGCACAGGCCCATCACCACCTGGAACGTCCGTGGCCGCAGGATCAACCAGACGCCGGAGGCCGCCAGGACCCCAATGGCAATTGCGATGACTTCTTCCATCAGGCGGCTCCTTCGGTGGCGGCGACTACTTTGGCCTGGTTGCTCGGTTTATGCGCACGCACCGACTGGTGGCCGAGGGCGGTGAGCATCAGCAGCGTCGAGCCGACGACCATGGCGTATACGCCCACATCGAAGAACAACGCGCTGGCAACATGAATATCGCCCAGCAGCGGCAGGCTGAAATGCCAGGTATGGGTGGTGAGGAACGGGTAGCCGACAAACAACGCGCCGATCCCGGTCAGCGTCGCCGAGAACAGGCCGAAGCCCATCCAGCGCATCGGCCGCAGGCTCATCTGCGCCTCGACCCACTGGGTACCGGCAACCATGTACTGCAGGATAAACGCCACCGACATCACCAGGCCGGCGACAAACCCGCCGCCCGGTTGGTTGTGGCCGCGCATGAACAGGTAGAACGACACCACCAGCGCAATCGGCAGCAGCAGGCGCACCAGCACCGCCGGCACCATCATGAAGCCCAGGGCGGTGTCGCTGGCCTGGCGCGGGTTGACCAGGTCGGTGGCCACGTCCGGCGCCAGTTGACGCTGCTGTGGCGGCAGCTCCATGCTTTCCTTGGACGGGCGGAAACGACGCAGCAGGGCATACACCGTCAGCGCCACGGCGCCGAGCACGGTGATTTCGCCGAGGGTATCGAAGCCCCGGAAGTCCACCAGCATCACGTTCACCACATTGCTGCCACCGCCCTCGGGCAGGGCGCGGCTCAAGTAGAACGAGGAAATATCGTTGGGCGTCTGGCGCGTCAGCATCGCATAGGACAGCAGCGCCATGCCGCCGCCTACCACGGTGGAGAGCAGGAAGTCGCGCAGACGACGGATGCGCGCCTTGCGCAGCGAACTGGGCAGTGGCGAGACTTCTTCGATCCGCCGTGGCAGCCAGCGCAGGCCGAGCAGGATCAGTACGGTGGTGACCACTTCCACCACCAACTGGGTCAGCGCCAGGTCCGGCGCCGAGAACCACACGAAGGTGACGCAGGTCATCAGGCCGCACACGCTGACCATGGTCAGGGCCGCGAGCCGGTGGTACTTGGCTTGCCAGGCGGCGCCCAGGGCACAGGCAATCGCCAGCAGCCACAGGGTGACGAACACGATGGAGCCCGGGATCTTCGGGCGGTCGCCCCAGCTGAGGCCGCTGTTGAGCATCGGGATCATGGCGCCGATCACCGCGACGATCACCAACAGGAACAATTGGGTCTGCAGGCGCTTGGTGCTGATGCGTTTCTCGATCCTGCGCACGCCGCGCATCATCACCACCAGGCTGCGCTCGAAGCCGCGCTTGCCGTTGAAGTAGCTGATGACCGGCGGGTACTTGAAACGCCCGCGCTTCAGTTGTTTGCGTAGCAGCAGGTAGAGCACCACGCCACCGGACATGGCCACCAGGCTCATGATCATCGGTGCATTCCAGCCATGCCAGATCGCCAGGCTGTATTCCGGCAGCACGCCGCCGACCACCGGCAGCGCCGCAGCGGCGAGGATCGAACCGACCACCTGGGCCGGGAAGATGCCCACCAGCAGGCAGGTGAATACCAGCAGCTCAACCGGGGCACGCATCCAGCGCGGGGGTTCGTGAGGCGTGTGGGGCAGATCGGTGGCGGGCGGGCCGAAGAACACATCCACGGTAAAGCGCAGGGCGTAGGCCACGCTGAACGTACCGGCGATGGTCGCGATCAGGGGCAGGGCGATTTCCACCCATTGGGTCGATGAGATAAACACGGTTTCAGCGAAGAACATCTCTTTGGACAGGAAACCGTTGAGCAACGGTACGCCGGCCATGGATGCGCTGGCCACCATCGCCAGGGTCGCGGTAAACGGGATCAGGCGCACCAGGCCACTGAGCTTGCGGATGTCCCGCGTGCCGCTTTCGTGGTCGATGATGCCCGCCGCCATGAACAGCGAGGCCTTGAAGGTGGCGTGGTTGAGGATATGGAACACCGCGGCGACGGCGGCCAGCGGGCTGTTGAGGCCCAGCAGCAGGGTGATCAGCCCGAGGTGGCTGATGGTGGAATAGGCTAAAAGGCCTTTGAGATCATTCTGGAACATGGCGCAGTAAGCGCCGAGGAGGAGGGTCAGGGCGCCGGCACCGCCGACGATCCAGAACCATTCTTCGCTGCCGGACAGCGACGGCCACAGGCGGGCCAGCAGGAACACGCCGGCCTTCACCATCGTCGCCGAGTGCAGATAGGCAGACACCGGGGTCGGTGCAGCCATGGCGTGGGGCAGCCAGAAATGGAACGGAAACTGCGCGCTTTTGCTCAGGGCGCCGATCAGCACCAGGGCGAGCATCACCGGGTACAGCGAATGCGCGCGGATCTGCTCGCCGGCGGCCAGCACCTGGTCCAGGTCATAGCTGCCGACGATATGCCCCAGCAGCATCACGCCCGCCAGCAGGCACAAGCCGCCAGCGCCGGTGACCATCAAGGCCATGTACGCACCACGACGCGCATCGGCGCGATGGTGCCAGTAGCCGATCAACAGGAACGAGAACAGGCTGGTCAGTTCCCAGAAGAACACGATCTGGATCAGGTTGCCGGAAATCACCAGCCCGAGCATGGCGCCCATGAAGGCCAGGAAAAACGCGAAGAAACGCGGCACCGGATCGTCCGGCGACATGTAGTAGCGCGCATACAGCGACACCAGCGCTCCGATGCCGAGCACCAGCATCGAGAACAACCAGGCGAACCCATCCATGCGCAGCACGAAGTTCAGCCCAAGGCTGGGCAACCACATGAATTCTTCGCGGATCACGCCACCGTGGGCGATCTGGGGGTAGAGCAGGGCGACTTGAACGGTTCCGACCAGGGCCACAAGGCCAGCCAGCAGGGATTCGGTGTTACGTGCATTGTGCGGCAGCAAGGCCGCCAGACAGCTGCCGATAAAAGGCAGAAGCAGTAGAACTATCAGGGACATAGGCTTCTAATCTGCGGGAGTTTGGGATGCATCATACGTGCCGCTTTGTCGATCACCAAACGGCAACATGTGGCAGGATCCTACAAAGTAGGTCGAAAACTCCCGTTTGGCATTGTTTCGGACCCTAGCCCTGTTGCTCCTGTTCCCGCTCATCCTGCAACTCGATGGCCTTTTGCCCTTTTGTCTTGATCTCACTCACAATCACCGCCACCACAATCAACGCCGCCCCCAGCATGGCAATCGGCGGGAATCGCTCGCCGGCGATCCGCCCGACTACCCCGGCCCACACCGGCTCACCGGCATAGATCAATGTGGCCCGTGTCGGCGAAACGCTTTGCTGCGCCCAATTCATGGCGACCTGGATCACCGCACTGGTCAGGCCCAGGCCCACGGCGCTGAACAGCAGCAGCCAGGAGAACCCCGGCAGTGCCTCGCCCATCGGCACCACCATCAAAAACGACAGCAGCGACGCCGTCGCCAGTTGCACCACCGTCACCCGGCGTACGTCCACTTGCCCGGCGAACGCACTGATCAAAATGATTTCCGCCGCTATCGCCACGGCACCGATCAGGGTGGCGATTTCCCCGGGGCTGAAATTCAGCGAAGCCCCGGCGGGACCGGTCAACAACATCAACCCGGCAAACGCCAGCATGATGCCGATGCTTGGCATCAACCCCGGGCGCCGGCCCAGCACCAGCCATTGCAGCAGCGGCACGAACGGCACATACAGCGCGGTAATGAACGCCGACTGGCTGCTCAGGATCGTCTGCAGGCCAATGGTCTGCAGGCCGTAGCCGAACATGATCGCCACGCCGATGAACACGCCTGCCTTCAGCTCGAACAACGTCAGGTCGCGCAGGGTACGCAAGGAAAAGAACCCGACCACAATCGCCGCCGCCGCAAAGCGCAGGCCCACGAAAAACATCGGCCCGCTGACAGTCATGGCATGCTGCACCAGCAAAAACGTGCCGCCCCAGATCATGGTAATAAACACCAGGATGCACTCGGCTTTACTGAAACGGTGGAAACGCGAGGGGGAGTTCGGCGTGGTCATGGCGGCTCGGTCTTGCAAGGGAAAGGCACGGACCGCACAATGCGCCGCACGCTGGGCAGTATACTGCGCACACCCACCCATTGAGCAATATAGTGCACAAAGAAAATCCACAACGGGCCTCGGTCCTGCAGCACGTCAGCCAGAACGTTCGTCGCCTGCGCCACGCCGCCGACCTGAGCCAGACTGCGCTCTCGGAAAAGTCCGGGGTCAGCCGGCGCATGCTGGTGGCCATCGAGGCCGGGGAAAAGAACGTCAGCCTGTCCACCCTCGACCGTGTGGCCGAAGCGTTGGATGTGGCGTTCAGCGACCTGATCCAGGCGCCGGATGTGCGCGATCACAGCCGCATCAACGAACTGGCCTGGGCGGGGGAAATCGACGGCAGCAAGGCGGTGTTGCTGGCCAAGGCCACGGCGCGGCGCGAGGTCGAGTTATGGGAGTGGCGTCTTGAACCGGGCGATCGCTATTGCCCGGACCCCGACCTGGAGGGGTGGAGCGAGCAACTGTTCGTCTTCGAGGGCAGCCTGACGTTGGTGGTCGGCGAGCAGGAAAATACCATCGGCGCCGGCGAATTCTTCATGTTCGCCAGCCACCAGCCCCATGCCTATCGCAATGACGGCCAGGTCGCCGTGCGCTTTGTGCGCAATGTGGTGATCTAACTGTTTGCCAGCCAACAGTGGATGCACACTTTGCTGGTTTGAAACTGCGGTTGTACGCCTGTTTACGCGGCAACCGGCTGATTTTACTGACGATTAAAATCAGGCACGACTCCTGCAAACACTCCAGTATCCCCTCGGAGCCTGGAGTCGGCCCATGTCTGCCCACCCTCAACAACCTGCCCATATCATCCGCTCGGACGCGGAGGCCATCGAGGTCGCCAAGCGCCTGGCCGAACGCTTTGCCGTCGACGCCAGTGCGCGCGACCGCGAGCGGCGCCTGCCGGTGGCCGAACTGGACGAGTTTTCCGCCAGCGGCCTGTGGGGCATCACCGTTCCCAAGGCCTATGGCGGCGCCGGGGTGTCCTATGTGACGGTGGCCGAGGTGATCAAGTTGATCTCCGCCGCCGACCCGTCATTGGGGCAAATCCCGCAGAACCACCTGGGCGTGGTGGACATCCTGCTGCAAACCGCCACCGAGGAACAAAAACGCCACTACTTTGGCAAAGTCCTGGCGGGTTATCGCTTTGGTAACGCCTTCTCCGAGGCCAAGAGCAAAAACGCCGGCACCTTCGACACGCAGATTCGCTTCCACGGCGACACCGCGCAGATCAACGGCGAGAAGTTCTACTGCACCGGCGCGCTGTTCGCCCATATCGTGCCCACCGTGGGTAATAACGAAAAGGGCCAGGCGTTCATCGGCCTCGTCGAGCGCGATGCGCCAGGCCTGACCGTGATCGACAACTGGGACGGTTTCGGCCAGCGCACCACCGCCAGCGGCGGCGTGACCCTCGACGGCGTGAGCGTGCCCTTGAGCGCGGTGATTCCCGCCCACCTGGCGTTTGACCAGCCCACCGCGGACGGGCCGATTTCGCAAATTATCCAGGCGGCGGTCGACACCGGTATTGCCCTCGGCGCCCTTGAGCAGGCAAAAATCTTCGCGCGCCAGGCCCGTCCGTGGATCGACAGCCAGCAGGATCACGGTTGGCAGGACCCGTTCACCATCGCCGCCATCGGCGACCTGGAGTGGCGTGTGCACGGCACCGAAGCGATCCTCGCCAAGGCCGGCCTCGCCGTCGACCGGGCCCTTGCCGAACCGAATGAAGACACCGTCGCCCAGGCTTCACTGGTGGTCGCCCAGGCCAAGGTCCTGTCGGCCGAAACCGCGTTGCTCGCCAGCAGCAAACTCTTCGAACTGGCCGGCACCCGCTCGGTCACCGCCAAGCACAACCTCGACCGCTTCTGGCGCAATGCGCGGACCCACACCCTGCACGACCCGGCCCGCTGGAAATACCACCTGATCGGCAATTTCGTGCTCAACGGCGTCAAGCCTGCGCGCCACGCCTGGAACTGAGGACCTGACCCATGACCGCACTGACCCTCGCACGCCAATTGCTGGACAGCACCCGTCGCCACGTCGCAAAAAGCGACGACCCCTACGTGATCAGCCGCTTCGGCGATTGGCAGATTCGCGTGGATGTAGCGGCCGCCTTGCTTGAACGCGCCGAAACCGATCCAAGCCCGGTCGCCGTCACTGAAGCGCAGATCGCCGCCGCCGAAGCCTTGCTCTTTGCCAGCAACACCGAATTCGAACTGACCGGCCAACGCACCGCGCTGCCACCGACCCTGGATGACCCGTTGCGCTGGAAATACCAGGTCGTCGGCAACTACCACCTCAACGGAGTGCTGTGATGTCCCGTGAAATCCGCTTGAACGCTTTTGACATGAACTGTGTCGGCCACCAATCGCCGGGCCTGTGGGCGCATCCGCGCGATCGCTCGTGGCAGTACAAGGACCTTGAATACTGGACCGACCTGGCGAAGATCCTTGAGCGCGGCAAGTTCGACGGCCTGTTTATCGCCGACGTGCTGGGCATCTACGACGTGTACAACGGCAACGGCGACGCGGCGATTCGCCAGGCGACCCAGGTGCCGGTCAACGATCCGTTGTCGCTGATCGCACCCATGGCGCTGGTTACCGAGCACCTGGGTTTTGGCCTCACCGCATCGCTGTCGTTCGAGCACCCGTATCCGTTTGCCCGCCGTCTCTCGACCCTCGACCACCTGACCAAGGGCCGCATCGGCTGGAACATCGTCACCTCCTACCTGGAAAGCGGCGCCAAGAACCTTGGCCAGAAAGCCCAGACCGAACACGACGCCCGCTACGACTATGCCGAGGAATACCTGGAGGTCTGCTACAAACTCTGGGAAGGCAGTTGGGAAGAGGGCGCGGTACTGCGCGACCGTGAACGTCGGATCTTCAGCGACCCGAGCAAGATCCACGAGATCCGCCACGTCGGCAAACACTTCCAGGTGCCCGGCATCCACCTGTGCGAACCCTCGCCGCAGCGCACCCCGGTGCTGTACCAGGCCGGTGCCTCCAGCCGTGGCAAGCAGTTTGCGGCCGAGCAGGCTGAATGCGTGTTCGTTGCCGCGCCGTCCAAGGTGCTGCTGAAAAAGACCGTCGCCGACATCCGCCGCCGTGCGGCCGAAGCCGGACGCGACCCGAAGAAAATCCTGATTTTCAACTTGCAGACCGTGATCGTCGACGAGACCGACGCCAAGGCCAAGGCCAAATTCGACGAATACAAATCCTACGCCAGTTATGAAGGCGCGATGGCGCTGATCTCCGGCTGGACCGGGATCGATTTCAGCCAGTTCAAGCCGGATGAACCGCTCAAGCACGTGCACACCAATGCGATTCAATCGGCGGTGGAAGCTTTCTCCACGGCGGATCCGAACAAGGTCTGGACCCCCAGCGAACTGGCCGATTGGGTCGGTATCGGCGGCTTTGGCCCGCTGTTCGTCGGCGGCCCGGAAACCGTGGCGGACCTGTTGCAGGAGTGGGTCGAAGAGACCGACGTCGACGGCTTCAACCTCGCCTATGCGCTGACCCACGAAACCTTTGTCGACGCCGTCGAATGGCTGGTGCCGGAGTTGCAGAAGCGCGGCGTGTACAAGACCGAATACGCCCAGGGCACGTTGCGCGAGAAGTTGTTTGGCGATGGTGCAAGGTTGGGCGCGAACCACCCTGGCGCGGGCTATCGCAATTTATCTGGGATACAAAAAACCAATGTGGGAGGGGCGGTGCGACGATTCGACTTGCCCCCGATGGCGGTGGCTCAGTCAAAGGTGTTCTAACTGATCCACCGCCATCGGGAGCAAGTACCGCCCCTCCCACAGTTGTCCTGTGTCGATCCAAATAATCAAGCCAGCGGACCACCGCACGCACACCCCCCAATAGGAGCAACCCCCTATGAGCGTGCACGAACCAACGGCCCTCCTGGAACACCTGAGCCACTGGGCACAACTCACGCCGTTGCACATCGCCCTGCGCCACAAGCGCCAGGGCCAGTGGTACGCCTGGCGCTGGATCGACACCTTGCGCGATGTCGAACGCCTGGCCGATGGTTTGCGCCAGCAAGGTTTCGATCAACAGTCACGCTTGGTGCTCAGCGGCGCCTTTGAGCCGAACCTGCTGTTGCTGGCGTTGGCGGCCCATTCCGTCGGTGCACAGGTGCTGACGCTGGCCGATAACCTCGAGCCGCAGGCCTTGGAGCAACAGCTGTGGCGTATTCATCCCAGCCACGCCTACGTTCAAGGTCGCCAGCGCGATTGGACCTTCACCCAGCGGTTGGATTTCGCCCAACTGCTCGGCCCCGTGGACCCGGCGCAACACCTGCAGCGCTGGTGGCAGCCCGCCGGTGAAACCGCGTTGTGGAGCGAGGAGGGCACCCACTGGCAAGGCGGCCTGGCGGTGGTGCTGGAGCAGTGGCTGAGCAGCGGCCACGGCCTGGCCTTCCCGGAAAGCCTGGCCTCGGCGCGACGTGATCGCAGCGAAGTCGCGCCCACCGGCCTGCTGCTGTCGCCCGCCCGTTTGCTGCACCTGGCCGACGAGATCGAAAGCCGCCTGCCACCCCACGGCACCTGGCGTCGACGCCTGTGCGACTGGGCCATTGCCCACCCGCACAGCGGCCTGCGCCGCCTGCTGAAAAACCGCGTGCGCACACTGTTGGGCTTCCAGCGCCTGGCCTATATCTGGCAGCCCCTCAAATCCAATGCCGAGCCGACGTGGCTTGCCGAATTCAAACGGGAACGTGCATGAGCCAAGCCATTCTCCAGGTGCGGGACATCTCGCTGTCGTTCAAGGGCGTCAAGGCGATCAATGGGCTGTCGTTCGAGGTGGCGCGCGGGGAAATCTGCGCGTTGATCGGGCCCAACGGTGCCGGCAAGAGTTCATTGCTCAACGTGCTCAACGGCGTGTATCGCTTCGATGCCGGCGAGATCGTGTTCGAGGCGCAGCATTTCCAGCGTATCGACCCGCTGGGCGCCGCGCGTCGAGGCATTGGCCGTACCTTCCAGAACAACGCCCTGTTCAAGAAAATGAGCGTGCTCGACAACATCCTCACCGGCCTGTCGCGGCATATGCGCACCAGCTTTATCGAACAGGCCCTCGGCTTGCCCCGCGCACGTCGTGAAGCCGAAGCCTTCCGCCTGCGCGCCCAGAGCATCCTCGAGTTCCTGGAGCTGCAAGCCTACCGCGATGTGCTGGTGGGCAACCTGTCCTATGGCCTGCAAAAGCGTGTGGAGCTGGGCCGTGCATTGATCGCCGGGCCCAGCCTGTTGCTGCTGGACGAACCCATGGCCGGCATGAACGCCGAGGAAAAACAGGAAATGGCGCGCTTTGTCGCCGACGTGAACCGCGACCTCGGCACCACCGTGGTGTTGATCGAACACGACATGGGCGTGGTCATGGGGCTGTCCGACCATGTGGTGGTGCTCGACTACGGGCGCAAGGTCGGCGACGGCACCCCTGCCGAGGTGCAGGCCAATCCCGAGGTGATCGCGGCCTACCTGGGAGTGACGCACTGATGACGTTCTTCTTCGAAACCCTGCTCGGCGGCCTGCTCGCCGGCACCATGTATTCCCTGGTCGCGATCGGCTTCGTGCTGATCTACAAGGCCAGCGGCGTGTTCAATTTTGCCCAGGGCTCGATGCTGCTGTTTGCCGCGCTGACCTTCGTCAGCCTGCACGACCAGGGCGTGCCGTTTGCCCTGGCGTTGCTGTTGACGGTGATCGTGATGATCGTCGGCGCCTTGCTCATCGAGCGCCTGGTGCTGCGGCCGCTGGTGAACCGCTCGCAGATCACGTTGTTCATGGCGACGCTGGGCCTGTCGTTCATTATCGAAGGCCTGGCCCAGGGCGTGATGGGCTCGCAGGTGCGCGCCCTGGACCTGGGCATCGACGATGTACCGCTGTTCGTCGGGCCGCTGATGCTCAGCCAGTTCGACCTGATCGCCGCGGCCGTGGCCGTGGTGCTGGTGACCGTGCTGGCGCTGCTGTTCAACAAGACCCGTATCGGCGTGTCGCTGCGCGCGGTGGCGGATGACACTACGGCGGCGCTGTCCATCGGCATCAACCTCAACCGCATCTGGCAGATCGTCTGGGCGGTGGCCGGCATCGTCGGGCTGGTGGCGGGGTTGTTGTGGGGGGCGCGCCAGGGCGTGCAGTTTTCGCTGTCGCTGGTGGTGCTCAAGGCCTTGCCGGTGTTGATCATCGGCGGCTTCACCTCGATTGGCGGGGCGATTGTCGGCGGGCTGATTGTCGGTGCGGCGGAGAACCTCGCCGAGGTGTATATCGGCCCGCTGATCGGTGGCGGCATCACGCCGTGGTTCGCCTATGTCCTGGCGTTGTCCTTCCTGTATATCCGTCCCGCCGGCCTGTTCGGCGAGCGCGCCATCGAGCGAGTCTGAAAGCATGTCGATCCCTGTTGCTGAACACACCGCACCCTTGCTGCTGGTCCAGCGGCGCGTGCCCTGGAGCCTGCTCGGCCTGCTGGCGCTGGCGTTTATCGTGGTGCCGCTGTGGGGCAATGACTATTGGCTCAACGCGATCCTGATCCCGTTCCTGGTGCTGTCCCTGGCCGGGCTGGGCCTGAATTTACTCACCGGCTATACCGGGCAAACCTCGGTGGGCGCAGCCGGCTTCATGGCGGTTGGGGCGTTCGCCACCTATGGGTTTTTACTGCGCCTGCCTGAGCTGGGCCTGCCGGTGGCGCTGCTCGGCGGTGGGATCATCAGCGCCGTGGTCGGGTTGCTGTTTGGCTTGCCCAGCTCGCGGATCAAGGGCTTCTACCTGATGGTCACCACGCTGGCCGCGCAGTTTTTCCTGGAGTGGCTGTTCGTCAAATTCCCCTGGTTCTACAACTACGGCTCGTCCGGGACCATTTCGGCGCCGAAGCTGGCGTTGTTCGGCCATGACCTCAACACGCCGCTGGGCCGCTACGGGCTGACCCTGGTCACGGTGCTGTTGTTGACCTGGGCTGCGGTCAACCTGGTGCGCAGCCAGGTGGGTCGCAACTGGATGGCGATCCGCGACATGGACACCGCCGCCGCCGTGGTCGGTATCCCGGTGGTGCGCTACAAGCGCCTGGCGTTTGCGGTCAGTTCGTTCTACCTCGGCATCGCCGGCGCGTTGTGGGCGTTTGCCTACCTGGGCACGGCCAGCGCCAGCAGCTTCGACATCAACCGCTCCTTCCAGATCCTGTTCATCATCATTATCGGCGGCATGGGCAGCATTGCCGGCAACTTCGTCGGCGCGGCATTCATCAGTTTGCTGCCGATCTTCCTCAGCCATGCCGGGCAGGCGTTGTTCGGTGGCTCGGTGGACGCGGGGCAGTTGCAAAACCTGCAGAAAATCATTTTTGGCGTGTTGATCATCGTGTTCCTGATCAAGGAGCCCGAGGGCTTGATTCGCCTGTTGTACAACCTCCGTGACCGGCTGCGTCAGTGGCCCCTACGTTTCTGACTGAATAAGAGAATCCCTATGCGTGCATCCTTGAAACGCTCCCTGGCCGGCGCCGCCTTCGCGCTGGCTGCCCTGGCCGGTGCCGTGCCCCAGGCGGTAGCCTCGGCCGACCAGCAGTTCTTTCCCCTGGCCACCTACCGGGTGGGTGCCTACGCCTCCAGCGGCGTGCAGGTGTGGGCCGGGATGATCGACTACCTGCGTTATATCAACGAGGTCGAAGGCGGCATCAATGGCGTCAAGCTGGTGTGGCAGGAATGCGAGACCGAGTGGACGGCGGAGAAAGGCATCGAGTGCTACGAGCGCTTCAAGAACGGCCTGGATGGCGCGCCGGTCGCGGTGTACCAGCCCAACGGCGCACCGGCGGCCTATGCGCTCAGCGAAAGGGCAGAGGTGGACAAGATCCCGCTGATCACCCTCGGCTACGGTCGCACCGAAGCCACCGACGGCACCGTGTTCCCGTACAACTTCCCGGTGATGCTGACGTTCTACAGCGAGGCGTCGACCCTGGTGAACTACATCGCCCAGCGCGAAGGCGGCTTCGACAAACTCAAGGGCAAGAAGATCGCCACGGTCTACCACGACTCGGCCTACGGTCGCGAAACCCTTGGCCCGCTGAAATTGCTGGCGGAAAAATACGGTTTTGAAAACATCCAGATTCCGGTGGCCGATCCGGGCAATGAGCAGTCCGCGCAATGGCGCCAGGTACGCCAGGCCAACCCGGATTGGGTGTTCCTGCGCACCTGGGGCGTGTCCACCCCGGTGGCGGTGAAAACCGCCGCACGCTTCGGCTTCCCGGTGGACCATATCATCGGCGACATCTGGGCCAGCTCCAGCGAAGACGTATTGCCCGCAGGCGCCGCCGCCAAGGGCTACCTGGCGCTCACGCCTTACCCGGCAGGTGCGGATTTCGAGATCCACAAGCGCCTCAAGCAATACATCCTCGACAAGGGCCACAGCGA
Organism: Pseudomonas sp. LAMO17WK12:I1; assembly: GCF_900177315.1. Lineage (NCBI taxonomy): Bacteria > Pseudomonadati > Pseudomonadota > Gammaproteobacteria > Pseudomonadales > Pseudomonadaceae > Pseudomonas > Pseudomonas sp. LAMO17WK12:I1. The sequence goes on from NZ_FWZV01000012.1 coordinate 203,706, forward strand.
CCTCAAGGACCTGAAGAATTTCGGCAGCGTCTACTACAACTCCGGCCTGGTGAACGCCGCCGTGGCCGTGGAAGCGATCCGCACCGGCCAGGCCAGGTTCGGCAAGCGCCCGCTCAATGGCGAAGAAGGTCGCTGGGGCCTGGAACACCTGAATATCGATGACGCGCGCTTGAAGGACATGGGCTACCTGGGCCTGATGCAGAACCTCAAGCTGTCGTGCCGCGACCACGAAGGCGGCGGCTCGGCGCGCGTGCAGCAATGGGACGGCGTCCACTGGACGCTGATCAGCGACTGGATCGCCGCCGACCGCGCCCTGTTGCGCCCGCTGATCGATGAAAAATCCGCGGCGTTCGCCAAGGAAAAAGGCCTGACGCCACGCACCTGCACCGGGGATGAATAAATCATGAGCCAGCTCGCCAGCGAAGCCACGCGCCCGTCGTTGTTGACGGTCAACGATATTGAAGTGATCTACGACGGCGCGATCCTCGCCGTGGCCGGGGTGTCGCTGAGCGTGCCCAAGGGCGCCATCGTCGCCCTGCTGGGGGCCAATGGCGCCGGCAAGAGCACCACCCTCAAGGCGATCTCCGGGCTGGTGCGTGCCGAGCGCGCCGAAGTCAGCCGGGGCGTGATCGAATACGCGGGCGTCGACCTGGCCGGCGTCGACCCCAGCCAGCGTGTGCGCCAGGGCATGGTGCATGTGCTGGAAGGCCGCCATGTCTTCGGCCAGCTCAGCGTCGAAGACAACCTGCGCAGCGGCGGCTTTGTCCGGCGCCTGAGCCGCAAGGCCATGGAACAGGACCTGGAGCGCATCTACGCCTGGTTCCCGCGGCTCAAGACCAAGCGCCACACCCGCGCCGGCCTGACGTCCGGCGGCGAGCAGCAAATGGTCGCCATCGGCCGCGCGTTGATGACCCGTCCTACTTTGGTACTGCTCGACGAGCCGTCCATGGGTTTGGCGCCTATGATCGTGCAGGAGATCTTCGAGATCATCGCGCAGCTCAACCGCGAGCAGCAGGTGAGCTTCCTGATCGCCGAGCAGAACATCAACGTCGCGCTCAACTATGCGTCCCAGGGCTACGTGCTGGATACTGGGCGCGTGGCCTTGAGTGGCAGCGCCGCCGAGCTGTTGGCGCGGGGCGACTTGCACGATATTTATCTGGGTAAACAGTAAAGGCGAATGTGCATGACTGAATCCCTCCGCAACGCTGATGTGCTGATCATCGGCGGCGGCCTGAGCGGCACGATGCTGGCGGTGCAACTGCTGCGCTGGCCTGGGCAGCGCCGGATCCTGGTGATCGAACCGCGCGCCGAACTCGGCCGTGGCGAGGCCTACAGCGCCGTCGAACTGGGCCACACCTTGAACGGCAACGCGGCGCGCATGAGCGTCGACCCGGACAACGCCGATGACCTGACCCAATGGCTGACCGCCTACATCGGTGCCGGCGGTTGGCCCGAGTCGGACCAGCAACACGTGCCCATCAGCGAACTGTTCCCGCCACGCGGGATTTTTGGCCTGTATGCGCAGCAACGGCTGGCTGAGGCCAAGGCGTTGTCGGCGTCCACCGTCGAGCATATCCGCGCCGAAGTCGTCGACCTGCAGGTCGGCGACGATTCAGTGTTGCTGACCCTCGACAACGGCCAGCAACTGCGCGGCGCCCAGGCGGTGTTGGCCACCGGCATGTTCCCGGCGGCACGCACGCCGCAGACCCAGTCCAGCGGCTTGAACGCCGCCGCCGTGGACCCCTGGGACGTGCAGGCCATGACCCGGATCGACCCGCAGGCGCCGGTGCTGATCATCGGCTCCGGGTTGACCATGGTCGACGCCGTGGTGTCCCTGGAACAGGCCGGGCACCGTGGGCCCATCGAGGTGTTTTCACGCCACGGCTTGTTGCCCCATGTGCGCCGGCAACCGCCGGGCTGGGACGATTTCCTCGCTGCCGACCACGCCTTGCGCAGCCCGCGACAACTGCTGCGCGAGGTGCGGCGTCAATGCCGCCTGGCATTGGCGCAGGGCATCGATTGGCAGGCGCCATTGGACACGGTGCGCGCCCATATCGGCCGGCTGTGGAGCCAGGCCAGCGAGGGCGAGAAACGCCAGTTCGTGCGGCATGTGCGGCCCTGGTGGGAAAGCCATCACCACCGCTCGCCGCCGTTGAGTGCCCAGTTGGTGGCCCGGCTGCATGAGCAAGGGCGGTTGCGCATTCACGCGGCGTCGTTCAAGGGGCTGGAGCCCTCGGGCGAGGGCGTGACCATTCGCTTGCGTTACCGTGGCGAACAGGTGGTCAGCCTGGTATCGGGAGCGGCGCTGATCAACTCCAGCGGCATCGAATACGACTGGCGCCGCGTGGCCCGGCCGTTGCCGCAGCAGTTGCTCAAGCGCGGGCTGATCAGGCCGGGGCCGCTGGCGTTGGGGATTGCGGCGGACACGTGCGGCGCCGTGCTGGATGCCCAGGGCCAGGTCAGCATGCGATTGTTCGCCATGGGCCCGCCGTTGCGCGGGATGTGGTGGGAGAGCACGGCGGTGACGGATGTGGCGCTTCAGGCCAAGGCCTTGGCATTGAAGTTGGCGCATTTCTAAATGTGGGAGGGGGCAAGCCCCAATGCCGGTCAGTTAAGGGACAGAACGGGCAACCCCTCCCACAGGGGATCTCCATTTATCTTGAGGTCTTTACGAAACCGGGTTTTAGGCCGAACACTTCCACCCCCTGCGGCGTCGATTGCCCGGTAGTCACCTTCACCCGCTCCACCGGTTTATCCATCGCTTCTCGATACTCCACCGTCCTGTCCGCCTGGATCGCCTCGCTCGGAATCACTATCGCCTGCGCATTGTTGTACGTGACGATGGTCAACCGCGCACTCATCCCCAGCCGCACCCGCTGCAACTGTTGCGGGGTCAGCCTGGGAATCGTCAGGGTTACCGGAAACTGCGCGCTGCCCTGGCTGTCGCTGGCAATCGCCAGGCCGCTGACCACGCTCACCGAGCCGCTCAACCGTTCCCCGTCAAAACCATCGCCCAGCACTTCCACCGCCTGGCCTTGGTGCAGCTGGTTGATGTCCAGCTCAGACACCTTGGCGACGATTTTCAGCCGCTCGATATTGGCCAGGCCGAACAGCACCTGGCCCTGGCTGACCTTGCTGCCGGCCTGAATCGGCGCGTTGGTGTTGCCGCCTTGGGGCGTATTGTTGCCGGGGGCGGGCACCACGATGCCGGAGAACGGCGCCTTCACCTCCTTGCCTGCGAGCAGGGTACGCAAGGCCTCGTATTTCACCGTGGCGTTGGTCAGTTCCATGTCGGCGATCTGGCGGTATTCGCCCTTGCCCTGGTCGAGGGCCTGTTGCAGTTCGCTGCGGGCGGAGGCGAGGTCCAGTTGCTGTTGCTGAGCCTGTTGCTTGAGGTCGTCCAGCTCATTGCGCGGGATGATGCCGCGCTTGAACAGGTTTTCGCTTTCGGTGAGTTTGCGTTGGGTGTTGCCGGCGGTCATCTCGGCGGTGCGCAGGCTGCGGCGCGCACGGCTGACGGTGGGGCCGCTGTCCCAGTCCTGCAGCTCTTGCACGGCGCGGCGGGCCTTGAGCTGGGCGGAGAGGGCGTCGCGCAACTGCACCTCAAGGGTGGCCGGGTCCATGCGCAACAGCACCTGGCCAGCCTCGACCCGCTGGCCTTGCTCCACCAGATTGGCCTGCACGTTACCGTCGAACGGCGCCGTGAGGGTGAGGGTGGTGTCGGGTTCTATCTTGCCCACCAGGCCGATCTGGTGCACCAGCGGGTCGGGCTTGACGGCCAGCCATTGTTCGGTGGCGCCGGCCGGGCCTTCTGCGGGGCTGCGCAGGGCCAGCCCCGCGCCGGCCAGCAGCAGAATCAATGCGACGCCCAGCAGGCGTTTTCGATTAGTAGTCATTGAGGGCGATTTCCCAACTTTCCAGCGTCATGCCCAGGGTCAAGTCGAGCTGGGTCTGGGCGTTCAAATAAGCGATCAGGGCGTTGAGCTGCGCGTTTTCGGCATTGCGCAGGTCGGTCTCGAAGCTCAGCACCTGGAAGTTGGTGGAGCGCCCGGCGCTGAGTTTCTCGCGTTCGATCTCGATCTTGCGCCGCGACAACTCCACCGCGCGCTGGGAGATTTCATACTGGCGCCAGCGGGTGCCGAGGTCGCGTACCACGTCGTTGACGTTGCGTTCCAGTTCCTGGCGGGCGTCGGTGATGCGGATCTCCTGGTCCTCCACATTGACCCGCGCGCGCACTTCGGCCTGGCGCGTGCTGATGTCGCCGATGGGGATCTGCACCTGCACGCCGGCGTAGCTGTCCCAGGTCCGGTTGTTGGTGCTGCCGCCGTCGTTATTGTAGGCGTCGCGTATCTGGTTTGCGCCGGCCACCAGGTCCACCTGCCAGCGCCCGGAGTCCTTGGCGATCACCAGGTTGAGGTCGGCCTGCTGGCTGCCGAGCAGGGCGGCGAGGTATTCCGGTTGCTGGGTCTGCGCCAGGTTGAAGGCCTGGCGTTTGTCGATCTGCAGGGGCTTGGCCTCCAGGGCTTCGGTGGCGCGAATCGGCGTCGACAGGTCCAGGGCCAGCAGGCGCAGCAAGGCCAGGCGGTTGGTGTCCAGTTGGTTCTGCGCTTCTTCGACGCCCAGTTGCTGGGTGGCGATATCGGCTTCGGTCTGCACGATCTCGAATTCGGCCATGCGCCCGGCGCTGATCAAGGCTTTGTTCACCTCCAGCAAGGTGCCGGAGCGCTTGAGAGCGTCCTGTACGATGCTCAGTTGCTCCTGGGCCCGCAGCAGTTCGCGGTAGGTGGCGATGATCTGGCTGATGGTCTGCGCCACGGTCGCCTTGAGGTTCAGGCGGTTGGCCTGCTCCGACAGGCGCGACAGGCGCAACGGTGCGGTGGTGGCGTCCCAGCCGGCGCCGCGCATCAACGGCTGGATGATCGCCAGGTCGAGGCCGTCGCTGCGGTAGCGGCCGGCGCGGTCGGCGTTGTTCAGCTGCTGGGTCCAGGCCATGCTCAGGCGGGTGCCGTACTCACTGAGCAAGCTGGTGGCCGGCGCCACGTTGGCATTGCGCGCACTGTCCTGGGAGCCACGGGTGCTGCGGTAATAGCTGTTAAGGGTGAGCTTGGGGTTGAACACGTCTTCGGCGACGCGCAGGTCGAACTTCTGCGCCACCCGTTGCAGGTAGGCGCTGCGGATTGCCGGGTTGTTGCGCAGGCCCAGGTACACGGCGTCACCCAGGGTCATGCTGGTGACCTGGGCATTCAAGGACACGCCCCGGTCGTAACCGCTGCGGGTGCTGCTGGGGGCCGACGGCTTGATGACCACCTCGGCGGCCATGCCGTGCAGGCTGATCAACACGAGCAACCCCAGCCATTTACTCATCGCGCAAGGCCTCCACCGGCTGCAACCGTGAGGCCGACACCGCCGGGTAGATGCCAAAGAACAAGCCCACCAGCAACGTACTGCCCACGCCCAGGGGCAGGGCGGCGACGGCCAGGTCGAATAGCCAGCCCGACAGCCAGGCATAGAGCCAGGCGGCGGTCATGCCAAGTACCGCACCGCACAGCGCGCCGACGGCGGTGAGGGTGACGGCTTCGAGCAGGAACAGGTTGCGGATGTCGCGCTGGCGAGCGCCCAGGGCCATGCGAATGCCGATCTCACGACGGCGTTCCGACACGTTCATCAGCATCACATTCATCACGCCTACGCCGCCGCCGACCAGGGAAATGGCACCGAGGGCCAGCAGCAGGTAGGCGAAGGTGCGGCTTTGCCGGGTCATGCCGTCGATCATTTGCTGGGGCACCTGGATGTCGACCGTGTGGTCGGTGAGTTGGGTCTGCAAGGCGCTGGCGGCTTCAGTGGCAATGTGTTCCATGTCCTGGCCGGGCGCGGCGCGGATAATCACATTGCCGATCTGCGGCATGGCATGGATGCGGCGCATGCCTTCGGCGGGAATGAACAACGACTCGTTGGCCTGTACCGGCATCAGCATTGCCCTGGGCTGGTTCTGCAGAATGCCCACCACCAGGAACAGGTAGTCGTTGATGCGCACGCGGTCGCCCAGTTGCAGCGGATCGCCCGGCGCTCCGAGGGCCTGGGCCAGTTGGTCACCGATCACGCCATAGGTTTCGTTGGCGTCGAAGCTCGACAGGAAGCGCCCCTGCCGTACCACCAGGCGCATCGCCGCCTGGATGTCCGGTGTGCTGCCGACGAGGTTGGCGTTGGTGGTGCGGCCATGGAACACGATGGGCCCGCTGAACAAGGTCAGCGCGCCGATATGGGCAATGCCCGGCACGGCCTGGCGCACGGCATCCAGGTCGAGCCTCGCGGGCGCGGGGACCGTGCTGCTGCCCTTGGGAGGGAACTGGGCGACCAGGGTGTCGGTGCCCATGTCCTTGAAAATCATCGCGGCATCCACCGCCGCGTTATGGCCGATATTGATCAGCGCCACCACCGACGAACTGCCGATGACGATGCCCAGCAGGGCCAGCACCGAGCGCTTGCCCAGGGTGCGCAGGCTGACGAAGGCTTCATGCAGCAGTTGGCTGAAGCTCTGTTCGACCCGCAGGCTCATAGGCGCCCGGCCTCGTGCACTACGCCGTTGCGCACCAGGATCTTGCGCTCCAGGCGTTCGGCGATATGCGGGTCGTGGGTGACGATGATCAGTGTGACCTGTTGCTCGCGGTTCAATGCCAGCAGCAGGTCCATGATGTCCTGGGCGGTGCTGCTGTCGAGGTTGCCGGTGGGCTCGTCGGCCAGGATCACCGAAGGCTTGCCCACCAATGCACGGGCAATCGCCACACGCTGGCGCTGGCCGCCGGAGAGGTCGGCGGGGCGATGGTGGGCGCGTTCCGCCAGCCCGACCTGTTCGAGCATGCGCAGGGCCTGCGCCACCGATTCATGCCGCGATACACCGCGATAGCTCAGGGGCAGGGCGACGTTGTCCAGGGCGCTGAGGCGCGGCAGCAGGTTGAAGCTCTGGAACACAAAGCCGATCTGCTGGTTGCGGATCGCCGCCAGTTCGTCCGGGGATGCACTGAAAATATCGTGGCCGGCAAAATGGTACTGGCCGCAATTGGGCAGGTCCAGCAGGCCGAGGATATTGAGCAGGGTGCTTTTGCCGGAGCCCGAGGCGCCGAGGATGCCGCAGCTGTCACCGCGCTCGATGGACAGGCACACCTCATTGAGAATGGTCAGTTCCTGCCCGGCGAGCTGATAGCGCTTGCCGATGCCTTGCAGGGAAATCAAGCCTGGGTGCGCGGGGGTATCTGTCATCGTGACTACGCCTGCAGTCTCGACGCTGCCGTCATGCGCCCTTTGTAAATCTTTGTAACAAGTTCGGGAGCTATCTGGTTCGCGTCACGGACTGGTTTTATTTCTTGTTTTTAAAATATTGTTTGAATACTAACCGTGTTCCCGATGCTTCGCCAGCCGTGGATGTAGAGCGGTTTTACGCTTTGAAAAGATTTCCCTCGCCGGTACGGGGGTCTACCGAAAGGTCCGTGGCTTGCCTGAGAATCCCCATGGGCAAAGGCTTTGGATAGTATGGCGGTGTGTCACTACTTGCTTTCGACCGGCCACACCGGTATAAAAAATCAAATTATTTTTTAAAACAATATTTCCGCCGTGGAACCCTTATGGTCGCGAAGAAACTCAGCGCTCCAAACGTTACCAAGACTCGATTGCTGGATGCGACAGAGGCTCTCTTCATCAAATACGGCTATGACGCCGTGCTGCTGCGGCAGATTACCGAGCGCGCCCAGGTGAACCTGGCTGCCGTGAACTACCACTTCGGGGACAAGGACTCCTTGATGAAGACCCTGCTGATGCAACGCCTGGAGCCGCTCAACGAGCAGCGCTTGGAATTGCTGGCGCGCTGTGAGGCCGAATCCGACGGCCCCCTCGACTGCGACACCTTGCTCGGCGTGCTCTTCGCCCCGGCCATGGGCCTGGAACGCAGCGACCCGGCGAGTGGGGAAGGCCGTTCGTTCATCCGTTTCCTCGGGCGGGTGTACAGCGACACCTCGCCGTTTATCCAGGAATACCTCAAGGTGCATTACCAACCGGTGTTCCAACGCTTCTTCGAAGCCTTCGCCCTGGCCTTGCCGGACTTGCCGCGCAACGAGCTGGGGGTGCGCCTGCAATTTGCCCTCAAGGCGATTTCCGGGGTCATGGCCGGTACCGAATTGCGCCTGCTGATGAACTCCATGAGCCTGGGCCGCCCGGCGACGGATGCCGAGGTGATGGCCAAGCTGATCACCCTGGTCTCGGCGGCGATTCGTGTGCCGCAGCAAAGCCCCGAAGCCGAAAACGCGTTGGCCAAGGTGCTGGACACCCAGCGTGCCATTCGTGAACAGGCGACAGCGCCGGCCGCCAAGGCCTCGCGCTGACAAATCCCAGGCAAAAAAAAGCCCGCTGGGGCGGCGGGCTTGATGTGCAACGTTTGTAACGGATGAGGCTTCACCCTACGTCCCGGGATGTGAATAAAACGTGAAAAAAATGTAAGAGAAAGTGTGAAACTGTTGAGCTGGGTAAACAGGTCAACGGACTCCCTTTCTAGATCTTCCAGCGACCGGCGCTTTTAGCCAGGCGTTGGCGCATCGCGTCCACATTCGCCGCCAGTTGCACGGTCAACGATCGATACCCATCCAGCGCGCTGTAAACCGGCGCGTCCAGGCTGGGCTCGCCGCCGCTGACAGGGCTGGGGCGCTCCAGCCGCTCCGTAACCCCGGACTTCAATGCCCGCGCCATCCCCACCAACTGCACGCGAATCTGTCGATGCTCGGCTTTCAACATCACTTGCATGCGCGCCATCGCCTGTTCGTCCCGCGGGTCCGGGCGGGTGTTGCCGAGAATCTCCAGGGTGCTGATGCACATGCGCAGGTGGCGTTGGATCGTGTCCAGCTCGGTCATGGAGATGCGCACTTCCTTGGACACCGACGGCATCAGCGAGCGCAATTGCAGCATTGCCGCATTCAGGCGGTTGAGCAGCTTCAGGTGTTCATCGTCGGTGACCGACTGGCCATTGATGATCCGGCTGTAGATCTGGGCGCAATCACGCAAGGCGCTGGCCAGGTTGTAGCGCCAGGAATACACGGCATACAGCGGCAGGGCGAAGGAAAACGCCAACGCCAAGGCAATGCCGATCAGGATATCCACGGTGCGCCACAGCCCGTCCGACAACGGGTTGTCACCGTGCCCCGCGACGATAAACACCGTGATCGCGGACAACAGCGCCGTGTACCCGCCCTTGCCGATGGCGTGATAGGAAAAGAACCCGCACACCACCGACATCAGCAGGTAGGTGAGCAGCGGCTGGCCGACATACGCCTCCTGCACCACCAGCAGCAGACCGACGCTGGCACCGATCAGCGTGCCATAGGCGCGCTCAACGGCCTTCTTGCCGATATTGCCGTGGTGTTGCAAACCGCCGATCACCACCAGCATGGTCACCGATGCCCATTCACCATGGGGCAGGTTGATGCCGGTGGTCAGCAGGATCGTCGCCAGCAAGCCGATGGACACGCGCACGGCGTGGATCAGCTTGGCGTGGCGATAGCGGCGGTAGGGGTCGAGCAAGGGGCGCAGCAGGCGCCGGGCGAAGAGTGGCAGGTTCATCGGTAATTAAAGTGGCCTCGGTTTTGGATATGTACACAATCCAAATGTGGGAGGGGGCGGTCCCCTCCCACATTGAGATCGGCATTGTGCTTAGAAGATATAGTCGGTGGTCAGGAAGCTTGAGTCACGGTTGCGCAGGATATCGCTGACCAGCGCCTTGTTGCTTTCCTGGAACTTGGTCGCCACCAGGGTGCGGATCGAAAACACGCGCAGCGCGTCATGTACCGACAGCGTGCCTTCGGCCGAGTTCTTGCGCCCGTTGAACGGGAAAGTGTCCGGGCCGCGCTGGCACTGGGCGTTGATATTGATGCGGCCGACCTGGTTGGCGAAGGTGTCCACCAGGCGTCCGACTTCCACGGCGTTGGTGCCGAAAATACTCAATTGCTGGCCGAAGTCCGAGTCGAGTACGTACTCGATCACCGTCTCCAGATCGCGGTAGGGCACGATGGGCACCACCGGGCCGAATTGTTCCTCGTGGTACACGCGCATCTGCGGATTCACCGGGTACAGCACCGCCGGATAGAAGAACGAACCACGATGGGTACCGCCATTGGCATTCACCACGTGGGCGCCGTGTTGTTGGGCATCGGCCACCAGGTCGTTGAGGTAATCCACCTTGCCGACTTCCGGCAGCGGTGTCAGTGAAACCCCGTCTTCCCAGGGCATGCCGGGTTTGAGGGTCTCCAGCTTGCGGTTGAATTTCTCGATGAAGCTGTCGACCACGTCTTCATGCACAAACAGGATTTTCAGCGCGGTGCAGCGCTGGCCGTTGAAGGACAGCGAACCGGTGACGGCCTCGCTGACGGCGTTGTCCAGGTCCACCTCGGGCAGCACGATGCCGGGGTTTTTCGCATCCAGGCCCAGGGCCGCACGCAGGCGGTGCGGCTTGGGGTGCAGTTTTTTCAAGTCACTGGCGGCCTTGTTGGTGCCGATAAAGGCAAAGATGTCGATCTTGCCGCTGGCCATCAACGCACTGACGGTTTCGCGGCCGCTGCCGTAGATCACGTTGATCACTCCGGCCGGGAAGCTGTCGCGGAAGGCTTCCAGCAACGGACGGATCAGCAGCACACCGAGTTTGGCCGGCTTGAACACCACGGTATTACCCATGATCAGCGCCGGGATCAGCGTGGTAAACGTCTCGTTGAGCGGGTAGTTGTAGGGGCCCATGCACAGCGCCACGCCCAGGGGCACGCGGCGGATTTGCCCGAGGGTGTCCTGTTCCAACTCGAAGCGGCTGCTGCGGCGGTCGAGTTCCTTGAGGGCATTGATGGTGTCGGTGATGTAGTCGCAGGTGCGGTCGAACTCTTTCTGCGAGTCCTTGAGGTTCTTGCCGATCTCCCACATCAGCAGGGTGACCACTGCGTCGCGCTGTTCGCGCATACGTCGCAAAAACGCCTCGACGTGCTGGATACGCTCCACCACGCGCATCGTCGGCCATTCACCCTGGCCACGATCATAAGCGCGCACGGCGGCATCGAGGGCGGTGAGGGCGGTGTCGGCATCCAGCAACGGCGTGCTGCCGATCACCACGCGGCGGTCGCCCAATTGCACCGGGCTCTGCACCTGGGCCAAGGGGCCGTTCCACACCTGCAACTGGCCATCCACCAGGTAGTCACGCTGTTCGATGGGCGCCGCCAGGCGGTATTGCTCGGGAATATCGGCGACGCTGGTGGGAAACAGCTGGGCGAGCAGGTTGCTGGTGGTCATGGCACTACCCCTGAAATAGTTGCAAAACATGACTAGAGAGTCACCCAACACAGGGCTCTATGGCAAGGCTTGTGCGCGTTGCACTACACACCGGGGCGTGTCGCCTGCTCTTCGAGATAGTAGACTGCGCGCCTTTCTTGAAGGAGTTCACATGAGTCAGTACCAGCCGGGCATTCTTGCCGCACCGGTGCCTTTGCAGGCACGCCATCTGTTTTTTGCCGTGGACACCCTGGCAGCCGTGCCCGCTGCGCTGGACGCGCTGGTGCAGTTGGCCGATTCGGCGGCAGTGGTCGGATTTGGCGAGCCGCTGGTCAACGCGCTGGGTGCAACGATTGATGGTTTGCGCAGCTTTCCTGCCGTGAGCGCACCGGGCGCGCACAACCCGTCCACCCAGCAGGCACTGTGGGTGTGGCTGCATGGCGTCGATCGCGGCGAGTTGCTGCTGCGCAGTCGCGCTTTCGAGAAGGCCCTGGCCCCGGCGTTTCGCCTGGTACAGTCGACCGAAGGCTTCCGCTACAAGACCGGCTTCGACCTCACCGACTACGAAGACGGCACCGAAAACCCCCACGATGACGCTGCCGTTGAAGCCGCCCTGACCGACAGCGGTGCCAGCTTCGCCGCGATCCAGCAATGGCAGCACGACCTCGATGGCTTCGCCGCGTTGCCCGCCCAGGAGCGCGACCACATCATCGGCCGCCGCCATGGCGACAACGAAGAGCTGGAAGACGCTCCCGAATCCGCCCACACCAAACGTACCGCCCAGGAAAGCTTCACCCCGGAAGCCTTCGTGGTGCGCCGCTCCATGCCCTGGGCCGACAATGGCCAGGCCGGGTTGATGTTCCTCGCATTCGGCCATTCCTTCGATGCGTTCGAAGCCCAACTGCGCCGCATGAGCGGGTTGGAGGACGGGATTGTCGATGGCCTGTATCGCATCAGCACGCCGTTGACCGGTGGTTACTACTGGTGCCCGCCGGTCAAGGACGGACGCCTGGACCTGAGTGCAATCCTTCAAGGACCGCGTATGTAACGCTGTCCGGACTTGGGTGGCGAAGCGGTTTCTGCGTACGACTGCGGAACCACCCTGGCGTGGGTCGCCACAGAGACAACAGTCTGCTTTGCATATCCGTTTTTCGACGGTATGTAGCGCGGATTTGTCGAGTAATCAAGGAAACTCACTCATGGCTATCATTCATCAGCACCACGTGTCTCTTGTCCATAGTGCATCTTTCGCCACCCATGCCCCTGTTGTTGCCCATTGGCACCCTGCCAACCCTTATGCGGGGCGGTCCGACGCCGCGCTGGCGCAGGAGTTTGACAAAAATTTCGATGCATTCAGGCCAGCAGGCTCGCCCTATGCGACACAGGGGGAAATTTGTCAGGTCGCGGGGCGCCCCCTGACGGGCGATTCACAGCAAGACAACCTGACAATGTTGGCCAGGGAAGTGCTCAAGCGTGACCAGGTGATGAACCAACTGGATACGGTGGATGTTGCAGGTCGGGACGGCATTATTGGCCGGTGGAATCCGGACATGGCCGCCAATAAGTTATCGGCTTCGTCTCCACACTGCTTTGCGCCAACGCCTGGATCCTGGCTTCTTAAACCCGCTATTGCTGCGAGCCTGATTGTTTATTAGGGGATGACAGGCAGGCGTGATTCGGGATAAGGCGCGAATCCCATGTTCAACAACATGAAAATTTTGACAGCGGCGCCATGGGCCACTGAAATCAATCCCCGTTGATCGTATGCTAGTGGCCTTTGTTACCTGTCCGGATGGTTCATGTCTTCTGTCGTCGATGGGCTGCCCCTCAATAAACGCCTGCCGGCCGTGATCGCGATCTCCCTGGGGATCGGCATGGCGACCCTGGACACGGCCATCGTCAACACGGCGTTGCCGACCCTGGCCGAAGGGATTGGCACCGATTCCGCCTCGGTGATCTGGGTGGTCAATGCCTACCAGTTGGCGATTATCGCCACGGTGCTGCCGTTTGCGTCCCTCAGCGATGTGCTCGGGCACCGCCGCGTGTATCTCGGCGGGTTGCTGCTGTTTATCGTCTCGTCGCTGTTTTGCGGGCTGGCCGGCTCGCTGGTCAGCCTGACCGCCGCCCGTGTGGTGCAGGGGCTGGGAGCGGCGGCGATCATGAGCGTCAATACGGCGTTGCTGCGGCATATCTACCCGTCAAAAATGCTCGGGCGTGGCCTGGGCTATAACTCGCTGGTGGTGGGGCTGGCGTTTACCCTGGGGCCCACGGCGGCGTCGGCGATTCTGTCGGTGGCGACCTGGCACTGGCTGTACCTGATCAATGTGCCGTTGGGGCTGTTGGCCCTGGGACTGGGCCTGCGTTCATTGCCGACCCTGCCGATGACCGGGCATGCCTTCGACCGCCTCGCGGCGGCGCTGTGTGCCGGGTTATTCGCCTTGCTGGTGCTGGGGCTGGGCACGGCGGTGCATGGTGCGCAGGGGGCGTTGACCCTGGGCTTGATTGCGGTGGCGCTGCTGTGTGGCGCGTTGCTGCTGCGTCGGCAGGCCGGTCACCCGGCGCCGATGCTGGCGTTGGATCTGTTCAAGCGGCCGGTGTTTGCCTTGTCTTCCCTGACGGCGATCTGCGCCTTCAGCGCCCAGGGCCTGGCCTTTGTGTCGCTGCCCTTTCTGTTGCAGGCGGTGCTGGGGCATAGCCAGGTGGAAACCGGATTCCTCATGACACCGTGGCCGGCGGTCGTGGCGGTGATGGCGTTGGTCGCCGGGCGCCTGGCTGACCGTGTGTCCCTGGGCCTGCTGTGCGGTATCGGGCTGTTGATGTTGAGCGTGGGAATGGCCGCGTTGGCGACCTTGGGCCACGGCGCGTCGGCCTTCGATATTGGCTGGCGCATGGCGTTGTGCGGTGCCGGTTTCGGCTTCTTCCAGTCGCCCAACCTCAAGGCCTTGATGACCAGTGCGCCGTTGGCGCGCAGCGGTGGGGCCAGCGGCATCGTGGCGATTTCGCGGTTGCTGGGGCAGACGCTGGGGGCGTCGTTGGTGGCGCTGTGTTTCCACCTGTCCCTGGGCAATGGCCCGCTGTATGCGCTGTGGCTGGGTTGCGTGTTTGCGCTGGTGGGCGCCGTGGCCAGTGGCCTGCGTTTGCTGCCCTACGGGAAAAAGCCGTTGTAAAACCTGCGGCGGGAGGGCTACCGTGGCGACCTGAATATTTCGGGATGTTTCAGATTTATGTCCAGCCTGGCCCTCCGCACTGCCGATACCCATTCCCGCCGTGCTGCGTTGACCCTGGCGTTATGCCTGCCCAGTGACGTGTTGCTCTATCTGCTGCTGCCCATGGAGTCCCAGGCCTTCGGCATCACGCTCGCCCAGGCCGGGGTGTTGCTGGCGGCCAACCGGCTGGTGCGGATTTTCGGTTATCGCCATGTGCTGAATTTCTACGCGCGCAACGGCGATCGCCTGACCTGCATGATCGCCGCCGGTGCCGCAACGCTGTGCGCCCTGGGTAATTCGGTACTGTCGGGCTTTGCCGCGTTGTTGGGGCTGCGGCTGGTGTGGGGCCTGTGTTTCGCTGCGTTGAACCTGTCGACCCAGGTATTGGCCACCTCCGAGCCGGAGGGCGCCGCTCGCCGGGCCGGGCGATCGCGGGCCCTGATCGCCTGGGGGCCGATGTTGGCGTTACCGTTCGGTGGCTGGCTGACGCTGTGGGTCGGGCCGCGTCCGATCTTTGTGATCCTCGCCGGCTGTTGCCTGGTGGGGCTGTGGATGGCGCGCGGCCTGCCCAGCGCCGGGCATGATTTGCACAGCACCCCGGGACGCCGTTTCAAGTGGCCCGACAGCGTGGCGCTGTGGTCGTTTATCGAAGGCGTGGCGCTGGACGGACTGTTTATTTTCGGCCTGTCGATCCAGGCGCAGAAGCTGCTCGGCGGTAATGCGGTGCTGATCGCCGGCGGCTTGATGGCCCTGCGTTATGTCTCGGAAATGCTCCTGAGTCCCCTGGGAGGCCACGCCGCCCAGCGCTTTGGCGCGACCTCGATGTTGTTGCTGTTTTCGTTCCTGAGTGCCTTGGCCTTGACGGCGTTCGGCAGCTATTGGGTGATTGTCGGCGCGGCGGCGGTGTTGGTGCTGCGCGCGTTGCAACTGCCCCTGGTGACCACCCTGGTCGCCGAGCGCAACCCCGGTTCGCTGCGGGTGTCGGCCCTGGCGTCGAATGCGGTATGGCGTGACATCGGTGCGGGCCTCGGGCCACTGCTGGCAGGCCTGCTGTTGCCGGTGGCCTCGGCCCCCCTGGTGTTTGGCGTGGCGGGTGCGGCGATTGCGGTGAGTGCGTTGTTCTGCTGGCGCACCCGTGTGGCAGCCGGCTGACTTACGTGCGTTTCAATCCTTCCAGCCACGCGGGATCAAAGCGGGTTTGTTCGGTGTCGATCCCCAGCACGTGCATCTTCGCCTGATGTGCTTCGATTTCCCCCACCAACTGCGCCTGGGCACTGGAGTTGGCGTCCAGGGCGTGCATCTGCGTCAGCCCCAGGTGATAGAAGCGCAGGACCTTCATGGCCGTCGGATCATTCGCCTGCACACGCTCGGTGACGGTGTGCATCACGTTGGTCACGCGCATCAGGGTGCGCTTGAGCTGCCAGCCATAGACGGCCGGTGCCAACCACGGTTGGGTGCGGAGCGGGCCGCGCAGCAGGGCGACCGTTATCAACACCCCGGCGAATACGCCACCGACATTGAAGCGGAAGTTGTCACCGCCGGGTTCGCCGAACAGCATCACCGCCAGGCTCGACAGCAGCATGGCCAGGGCCACGAACAGCACGGCCACGATCAGCGTGCTGCGGCGCGTCTGTTGGCGGTAGGTGACGGGGTCGCAGGGTTTGAGCTCGAACATCCGGTCCAGGTCTCCAGGGCGGGTAGGGGGAAGGCATCTTCTCATGGTCAGCGGTCAGTGGTGGGGCAATCAAGTTGAACCATGATCTGGGGCAGTTTCTCTAAACCGGTGTAGTCCCTTTGAGGTCAACCACCATGCCCGAGTACAAGCAGCCACCGCCCGGTACCCCCGACCCTGATCGCACACCCGGCGAAGAGGAGCGCGACAACGATGCCTTGCGCCCCAATGACCCGAAAGAGCGTGACGCCCAGGATGATGTGGAGCGCGTCGAAGACGACCTGGAAAACCTCCACGACAAAGCTCGCCCGCTATAACAGGAGACCATGATGAACAAGCGCTCGGATGGACCGCCCTCCAACGAACACGCCAGCGGCAAGGATGAGCTGGGATTTGATCCGGACTCGCCCGATGTGGCCGATCCGCAGGTTGATCCCATCGGTCCGGCCATCGCCCCCCTGGATAAAAAGGCCAAGGACGACGGGAAAAAAAAGCCGCCCTACGATCCGTTGGGCGACTTGAAGAAATGAGCTGGGCCCCGCCAATGAGCGGGGCTTTTTATTTATCTGGGCGGCATCCAGGTGACGTCGGTAATGCCGTACTTCTCGGCCCACGGGCGCGTGGTTTTTTTCACCTGCTCATGGCCGACCCGGCCGATACGACTGACATGCGCTATGTCGGCGTCAACGGCTGCCCAGTGCCAGGCCTCGGCGTTGTTCATCACTTCGGCACGCACCACAAAGGACTTCGGTTGACCGTGCAGTTGGTAGTGGATGGTGTAGATTTTTGCGGTACTCATGTTGCCTCCCTGTCTTGTTATAGATGGATAGGGAACGGTTTAAAAAGGTTCACTCAAAATGACAATCTGCATGCTTGCGCGGCATAGTGACGCATTCCTCCCGCGCCCAAGGATCGCGCCATGACCCTCCTGAACCACAGCCGCCTGTACCTGCAACGCCTGGGTTACGACTCGCCACCACCGCCCACCCTGCAGACCCTGCGGGATTTGCAACTGCGTCATGTGTGCACCTTCGCCTTCGAAAGCCTGTCGACCCTGTTGCGTCTGCCGGTGCCGATCGACTTGCCCAGCGTCGAGCAGAAAGTCCTGTTCGATGGGCGGGGTGGGTATTGCTATGAGTTGAACCAGATGTTCCTGGCGCTGTTGCAGGCACTGGGCTTCGATGCTCGCGGCATTACCGGGCGGGTTGTGATGGGGGGGCCGCCGGATGCACGTACGGCGCGTACCCATCGCCTGAGCCTGGTGACATTGGACGGCGTGCGCTACATCACCGACGTCGGCTTTGGTGGCATGGTGCCCAGCAGTCCGTTGCAGTTGG
This sequence comes from Pseudomonas sp. LAMO17WK12:I1, assembly GCF_900177315.1. Classification (NCBI taxonomy): domain Bacteria; kingdom Pseudomonadati; phylum Pseudomonadota; class Gammaproteobacteria; order Pseudomonadales; family Pseudomonadaceae; genus Pseudomonas; species Pseudomonas sp. LAMO17WK12:I1. The sequence goes on from NZ_FWZV01000012.1 coordinate 221,207, forward strand.
ACACGCAGGCCGTGCAGGCCACGGCCCATGAGCCGTATCGCCTGACTCTCAATGAACAGGAGAGCAGCTACACCTTGTGGGCCGAGGTCGCGGGGGAGTGGCGTGGCTTGTATGTGTTCGACCTGCAAGTGCAGGCAGACATCGACTACGAAATCGGTAACTGGTACGTCTCGACCCATCCAGGTTCGCCGTTCGTGGGCCAATTGAAAGTCGCACGCCTGGCAGCGGGAGAACGCCACACCTTGAACAACGCCCACTATGGGATTCACTACCTGGATCGGCCGAGTGACAAGCGTGTGATCCAGAGCGCCGACGAGCTGCTGGACGTACTGGGCACTACCTTTGGGATTCGCGTGCCGGTTCACCCTCAGCTTGATTCAACCCTTGAGGGCTTGGTAATGGCTGCACGCCAGGAGTATTGATCCAGAGCGATCGCTGAACCGTTTTACCTCCAAGTGGGGGCAAATTTTTTCGAACCTTTGGTGCCAGCCTGGGTTCGAAGCGTTTCCTGAATAATTTGCCCACCAGACAAGGAGATGTAAACGATGTCCAAACTATTCGGAAACCTCCTCAAGCATTCCTCACTGCTGGCGCTGGTCGCCGCGCCAGCCGTGGTGTTCGCCGCACCGTCCACTGACCCGATTTCTACCTTTGGGATTCTGGGCAGCTACAACGACTTCAAGCTCGAAGGCGGTAGTGAAAGTGATAAGGACCACATGCCCGAAGCCGGTCTTTTCTACAACTTCGGCAACAAGCTCACCGCCGAGTCGGGCTTTATCTACCAGGCAGGTGTGGAAGCCAAGTACGGTAAAAAGAGTGATAACAAACTCAAGGAAGGCCAGGCCGACCTGGATCTCGGCTGGCGTGCCGCGCTGGATGCGCGCAACTTCGTCGACGTGATCGTGGGCGGCGGTTACAGCTGGACCCGCTATGAGCTGGACTCGAACGACTACGACATGGAGCTCACCAACAAGTCGCCGTTCGCCAAGGCAGCCCTGGGCTACAACCATCAGTTCGATGACATGACGCTGCGTTTCGAAGCCGGTGCGCGTCGCACCATTGATGGTCGTACGAAGCTCAAGGTGGACGGCGTGGGCAGCGACACCGTAGACCTCAAGGACCGCACCAACCCTTACGCCGAAGTCAGCCTGCTGATGAACCAGAAGGGCGACCTGCCGGTGATGGCGGGCCTTTACTACACCCGCACCGAATACAAGCTCGACGGTGATTCCGAAGTGGCCGATAACACCCGGCTCAAGCGGGATGAGTACGGGGTCAAGGTCGGTATCGCGTTCTGACGCGATTGCAATGTAAAACGCCCCGAACATTCGGGGCGTTTTTTTGGGCTGTTGCAGGTCAGCCCAGAACGCAAAAACGGCGCCCTGGGGCGCCGTTTCTGTTGGTTCACATACCGCTAAGGGATCAAACCCCCAGCACCGCGTGCTGCACCAGGGTCAGCAACGGTTGTGGGTACACGCCCAGGAAGAAGGCGAGCAGGGCGATAGCCAGCAGCATCACGCCACCGGCTTTCTGTTCCCAGTGCAGCTCGGCATCCACACGGCGCAGGTTTGGCTCGATCAGGTACAGGGTGACCATCACGCGCAGGTAGTAGAACACGCCGATGGCACTGCCCAGCACCAGGGACGCAACCAGCCACCACTCGTGGGCTTCGACACCGGTCGCGACGATGTAGAACTTGCCGATAAAGCCCGCGGTCAGCGGGATACCGGCCAGGGACAGCATCATCACGGTCAGTACGGCGGTCAGGTACGGACGGCGCCAGAACAGGCCGCGGTATTCGTACAGGGCGTCGGCGTCACGGCCCTTGTAAGGCGAGGACATCAGGGTGATCACGCCGAACGCGCCGAGGCTGGTGATCACGTAGGTGACCAGGTACACGCCGATGGCTTCCACGGCCAGGCCTTTGCTCGCCACCAGGGCGATCAGCAGGTAGCCGAAGTGGGCGATGGACGAGTAACCCAGCAGACGCTTGAGGTTGTTCTGGGTCAGCGCCAGCAGGTTACCGAACAGGATCGACGCGATGGCGATCACGGTCAGCACGTTGCTCAGCACGCCGGTGTTGGCGGCAGGCGAGATCTGGAACAGACGCACCATCACCGCAAACACAGCGACCTTGGACGCGGTCGCCAGGAACGCCGCCACCGGCGCCGGGGCGCCTTCGTACACGTCCGGGGTCCACAGGTGGAACGGCACCAGCGACAGCTTGAACGCCAGGCCGATCAGCATCATCGCCAGGCCCAGTTGGGCAATCGGCGCGGGGCTGTTGGTGGCGGCCAGGGCGTGACCGATACCGGTGAAGCTCAGGCTGCCGGCTTCGGCGTAGAGCAGGGCCATGCCGAACAACAGGAACGCGGAACCGGCGGCCGACAGCACCATGTACTTGATGCCGGCTTCCAGGGAGCGCTTGTTGAAGAAGGCGTAGGCCACCAGGCCGTAGGTCGGGATCGACAGCAGTTCCAGGCCGATGAACAAGCCGGCCAGGTGCTGCGCGCTGACCAGCACGATACCGCCGGCCGCAGCCAGCAGGATCAGCAGGTACAGCTCTTCGCGGTTGCCCGGGTAGCCGGTGCCGCCTTCGCCGAGGTAGGCGTGGGCGAGGGTGACGCAGGCGAGGGTGGCGACGAGGATCAGCGCGATATACAGCAGCGCGAAGTCATCGACCATCATCAGCGGGGTCACCGCCAGTGGCGCGACCTTGAGTGCCGGGATAATCGACAGCAAGGCCAGGTTCAGACCGGCGCAGGACAGCAGGAACGTTTGTGAATGATTGCGGCGCCAGGCGATCGCCAGCATCACCACCACGATGGTGAGGCTGGTGATCAGCAGCGGCGCAAGCGCGATAAAGTGTTGGATCGTGAATTCCATAGCGCTCTTACCGGGCCGAAGCGAGTTGAGAGAAGGCGGTGCCGAACCACTGCTGCACGCCATGCATCGTCGCGGCAGAAGTGTCCAGGAACGGTTGCGGGTACACGCCGATGTAGATCAGCAATACCGCAAGGCCGAGCACCATGATCAGTTCGCGAGCATCCATCCCCTTGAGGACGGTGTCGGACTTGGCCGGGCCGAAGTAGGCGCGGTGGATCATGATCAGCGAGTAGACCGAACCGAATACCAGGCCGGAGGTAGCAATGGCGCTGATCCACGGTGTTTGCACGAAGGCACCCATCAGGATCAGGAACTCGCCGATGAAGTTACCGGTACCCGGCAAGCCCAGGGAAGCGGCGGCGAAGAACAGGCTGATCGCCGGCAGGTACGCAATGCGCGACCACACGCCGCCCATCTCGCGCATGTCACGGGTGTGCAGGCGCTCGTACAACTGGCCACTCAGGATAAACAGTGCGGCGGCCGAGACACCGTGGGCCAGCATCTGGATCACTGCACCTTGCAACGCCAGCTGGCTGCCGGAGTAGATGCCGATCAGTACGAAGCCCATGTGGGAAACGGACGAGAAGGCAATCAGACGCTTGATGTCGGTTTGCGCGAATGCCAGGAACGCACCGTAGAAGATCCCGATCAGGCCGAGGGTCATGGCAATCGGCGCGAACTCGGCCGAGGCGTTCGGGAACAGCGGCAGGGCGAAACGCAGCAGGCCGTAGGCCGCCGTCTTCAGCAGGATACCGGCCAGGTCCACGGAACCGGCGGTCGGCGCCTGGGCGTGAGCGTCAGGCAGCCAGGAGTGGAACGGCACCACCGGCAGCTTCACCGCGAAGGCGATGAAGAAGCCCAGCATCAGGATGTACTCGGTGGTCAGGGACATCTTGGTTTTCAACAGGTCGGCGTAGTTGAAGGTAATCACGCCAGTCGAGTTGAAGTTGACCAGTACCAGGCCCAGGATCGCCACCAACATGATCAGGCCGGAAGCCTGGGTGAAGATGAAGAACTTGGTCGCCGCGTAGATCCGGGTTTTCTTGCCGTCCGAAGAACTGTGACCCCAGAGCGCGATGAGGAAGTACATCGGCACCAGCATCATTTCCCAGAAGAAGAAGAACATGAACAGGTCGAGGGCGAGGAACACGCCGACAACGCCGCCCAGGATCCACATCAGGTTCAGGTGGAAGAAGCCCACGTGACGCTGGATCTCTTTCCAGGAGCAGAGTACCGAGAGGATACCCAGCAGGCCGGTCAGCAGGATCATCAACAGCGACAGGCCGTCGAGGGCCAGGTGCACGTTGATGCCGAAGCGCTGGATCCACACGTGCTTGAATTCAAGCGCGAACGTCGGATCGACACCCGGTGCCGGAGCGAATGAATAGTCGCCATGGGCCCACAGCCAGAGGCCGAGTGCGAGTTCCAGGGACATGGTCAGCAACGCAATCCAGCGGGGGAGGGTGGCGCCGAAGCGTTCACCCATCCAGCAGAGCAGGCCGCCGATAAAGGGGATCAGGATTAGCCAGGGCAGAATCATGACGGGCTCGTTTCCTTTCGCAAGTTCGCAAAGTTCATATCAGACCGCTACCACAACGATGGCGCCGATCACCAGCACGGCACCGGCCGCCATGGAAGCCGCATACCAACGCAACTGGCCGGTCTCGGTACGGCTCAGGGCGGTGTGACCGCCTTTGGCCGCGCGCGGGATCAAACCGATGGTCTGGTCGAGCGGGTCTTTACGCAGTACATGACTGATGGCCAGGTAGGGCTTGACGAACAGTTTGTCGTAGAGCCAGTCGAAGCCCCAGGCCGCGAACCACCAGGCCGAGAGGAAACGGCCGATGCCACTGTTGGCCACGGCGGTCACGAAGCGACGCTTGCCGAGGAACAGCAGGGCCGCCAGCAGGATACCGGCGATGGCAATGGCGCCCGAGGCGATTTCCAGGCTGTGCTTGGCGGCGCCGCCGGCATGGCCGGCGCTTTCCGGCAGTACACCGGCCAGTGGCGGGGTGATCAGCGCGCCGATGAAGGTCGACAGGATGATCAGCACCGACAGTGGCAACCAGTGGGAGATGCCATGGCCTGCGTGGGCTTCGGTCTTGGCTTCACCGTGGAAGGTGATGAAGATCAGGCGGAAGGTGTACAGCGAGGTCATGAACGCACCCACCAGGCCTGCGTACAGCAGGTTCTGGTTACCGCTGGCAAAGGCTTCCCAGAGGATTTCGTCCTTGGAGTAGAAACCGGCGGTCACCAGCGGCAGGGCGGCCAGGGCGGCACCACCGACGATGAAGCTGGCGTATGCCAGTGGCAGTTTCTTCCACAGGCCGCCCATCTTGAAGATGTTCTGCTCGTGGTGGCAGGCCACGATCACCGCACCGGAGGCCAGGAACAGCAGGGCCTTGAAGAAGGCGTGGGTCATCAGGTGGAAGATCGCCGCGTCCCAGGCGCCGACGCCCAGGGCCAGGAACATGTAGCCGATCTGGCTCATGGTCGAGTAGGCGAGGATCCGCTTGATGTCGGTCTGCACCAGCGCGGCGAAGCCGGCCAGTACCAGGGTCACGCCGCCGACGATGCCCACCAGGTGCAGGATGTCCGGCGCCAGGGTGAACAGGCCGTGGGTACGGGCGATCAGGTAGACACCGGCGGTCACCATGGTTGCGGCGTGGATCAGTGCCGACACCGGGGTAGGACCGGCCATCGCATCCGCCAGCCAGGTCTGCAGCGGCAGTTGCGCGGATTTACCCACGGCGCCGCCCAGCAGCATCAGGGTCGCCAGGGTGATCCAGAAGTCGCCGACCTGGAATTTCTGCGGTGCCAGCACCAGCAGTTCCTGGATGTTCAGCGTGCCCACCTGTTGGAACAGGATGAACAGGCCGATGGCCATGAACACGTCGCCGATGCGGGTGACGATAAATGCCTTGAGTGCCGCGTTACCGTTGTTGCGGTTGCTGTAGTAGAAACCGATCAACAGGTACGAACACAGGCCCACGCCTTCCCAACCGAAGTACAGGAACAACAGGTTATCGCCGAGCACCAGGAACAGCATGCTGGCGATAAACAGGTTGGTGTACGAGAAGAAGCGCGAGTAGCCCGCTTCACCGCGCATGTACCAGGACGCGAACAGGTGGATCAGGAAGCCCACGCCCACCACCACGCCAAGCATGGTGATCGACAGGCCGTCGACGTAGAGGGCGAAGTTGGGCTTGAAGCCTTCCACCGACATCCACTGCCACAGCACCAGGGTGTAGTGGCCGCTTTCCGGCGGTGCCACGTTGAATTGCCAGATGACGTAGGCGGCAACGATAGCCGACAGGCCAATGGAGCCCACACCGATCAGGGCCGAAAGGTTTTCCGACCAGCGTCCGCGAGAGAACGACAGCAGCAGGAAACCGATCAGGGGAAATACGAAAGTCAGAAAGATCATGTTCATCCGCGCATCTCACTGGCAGCGTCGATATCAAGCGTGTGGAAGCGACGATACAGTTGCAGCAGGATCGCCAGGCCGATACTGGCCTCGGCGGCTGCCAGGCTGATCACCAGGATGAACATGACTTGTCCATCCGGCTGGCCCCAACGTGCACCTGCAACGATGAACGCCAGTGCCGCAGCGTTCATCATGATTTCCAGGCTCATCAACACGAACAGAATGTTACGGCGAACCATCAGGCCGACCAGGCCAAGGCAGAACAGGATGCCGGCGACCGCCAGACCATGCTCCAAAGGGATAGCAGGCATCGTCATTGCTCCTTGGCTTCGTTGCGGCCCAAGTGGAAGGCAGTGATGGCTGCGGCGAGCAGCAGCATCGACGCCAGTTCGACCACCAGCAGGTACGGGCCGAACAGGCTGATGCCCACGGCTTTCGCGTCCACGGTGGTATGGCCGATGGCCTGGCCGCTCTGGTGAGCGAACAGCACATACAGCAGTTCACCCAGCAGCAGCGCTGCGAGGACAACCGGGCCGAGCCAGATGCCGGGCTTGAGCCAGACGCGTTCCTGGGCGACCGAGGCCGGCCCGAGGTTGAGCATCATCACCACAAACACGAACAGCACCATGATGGCGCCGGCGTAGGCGATCACTTCCAGCACACCGGCGAACGGTGCGCCGAGGCTGAAGAAGGTCATGGCCACGGCGATCAGCGAAATGATCAGGTAGAGCAGGGCGTGCACGGGGTTGGTGTTGGTGATCACGCGAAGCGTGGACACAACCGCGATACCCGATGCGAAATAGAAAGCGAATTCCATCTTTCTTCCTTAAGGCAGCAAGCTCTTCACGTTGATCGGCTCGGCTTCGTTTTGTGCGGCGCCTTTCGGCTTACCGGCAACGGCCATACCTGCAACACGATAGAAGTTGTAATCAGGGTTTTTACCGGGACCAGAGATCAAAAGATCTTCTTTCTCGTACACCAGGTCCTGACGTTTGAACTCGGCCATCTCGAAATCCGGTGTGAGCTGGATCGCGGTGGTCGGGCAAGCTTCCTCGCAGAGGCCGCAGAAAATGCAGCGCGAGAAGTTGATGCGGAAGAAGTCCGGGTACCAGCGACCGTCTTCGGTTTCAGCTTTCTGCAGGGAGATGCAACCCACCGGGCACGCCACGGCGCACAGGTTGCAGGCCACGCAACGCTCTTCGCCATCGGGGTCGCGGGTCAGCACGATGCGGCCGCGATAGCGCGGCGGCAGGTACACCGCTTCTTCCGGGTATTGCAGGGTGTCGCGTTTACGAAAGCCATGGCCGAAAACCATCACCAGGCTTCGCAACTGGGTACCGGTACCCTTAACGATGTCGCCAATATATTTGAACATGGGTCAAATCCTCACTGAACCGCGCCCGCTGGCGTGTTCAACAACACAACGGCAGCAGTCACCAGCAAATTGATCAGGGTCAGCGGCAGGCAGAAGCGCCAGCTGAAATCCATCACCTGGTCGTATCGTGGACGCGGAATGGAAGCGCGCAGCAGGATAAACAGCATGATGAAGAACGCGGTCTTCAGGAAGAACCAGAAGAACGCCAGCTGCGGCAGGATGCCGAACGGACCGTGCCAGCCGCCGAAGAACAGCGTGACCAGCAGGGCCGAGATCAAGATGATGCCGATGTACTCACCGACGAAGAACATGCCCCATTTCATGCCGGCGTATTCAATGTGGTAACCGTCGGCCAGTTCCTGTTCCGCTTCCGGCTGGTCGAACGGGTGACGGTGAGTCACGGCGACGCCGGCGATGAAGAAGGTACAGAAGCCGAAGAACTGCGGAATGATGAACCACAGGTTCTGCGCCTGGTACTCGACGATGTCGCGCATGTTGAACGAGCCGACCTGCACCACGATGCCCATCAGCGCGAGGCCCATGAACACTTCGTAGGACACGGTCTGGGCCGAGGCCCGCAAGCTGCCCAGCAGGGCGAACTTGTTGTTGCTCGACCAGCCGGCGAACAGCACCGCGTAGACCGACAGGCCGGCCATGGCGAAGAAGAACAGCAAGCCGATGTTCAGGTCCGCCACGCCCCAGGTCGGGGTGATCGGGATGATCGCGAAGGCGATCAGCAAGGCGCTCATGGCCACGACCGGTGCCAGGGTGAAGATCACCTTGTCGGCAAACGGCGGGGTCCAGTCTTCCTTGAAGAACATCTTCAGCATGTCGGCGGCGATCTGGAACATACCGAACGGGCCAACGCGGTTCGGACCGTAACGGTCCTGCCACCAGCCCAGCAGGCGACGTTCGACGAAGCTGAGCAGGGCGCCCGCGACGACCACGGCCAACAGGATCACGATGGCCTTGACGACCGAGATGATCACGTCGATCACTTCAGGGGTGAACCAGGTCATTGCGCTGCCTCCTGCAGACCGTCAACGGTTTTGCCGAAGATCGCCGGCGGGATGCCGGCGACGCCTTTAGGCAGGGCAACCAGGCCGGCACCCAGCTCTTCGTTGATGCGCAGCGGCAGACGCAGGGTCTGGCCGGCCACGGTCACGTCGAGCAGGGCGCCGTCGTTGACGCCCAGGCGGTCCGCTTCGGACTTGGCCACGGACACGTAGGCCTCGGGAATGCGCTCTTGTACCGGCGCGGCCTTGGAAGAGGTCTCTTCGCTGCCGAACAGGTGGAAGAACGGCACAACCTGCCAGGTGCCCTGGGCCGGGTTGAACGGACGCGGGACCGCAGCGAACCAGTTCAGCGCGTCGCCCTGGGGTTCGATCAGGCGAGTGCCCGGGTCGCCGGCGCGGATGTGACCACCGACTTCGTCCTGGAACTTGTTCCAGGCCTGTGGCGAGTTCCAGCCCGGCGACCAGGCAAACGGCACCTGCTGACGTGGCTCGACCGAACCCGAGTAACCTTCCATGGAGAAGGCGAACGCGGTGTCGTTGTCTTGCGGGGTACGCGGTTCGTGCACGCTGATGTCGGCGCGCATGGCGGTACGACCGGAGTAACGCAGCGGCTCACGGGCGAGCTTCATGCCCTTGATGCGGAACGCGGCGGACGGTGCGGCGTCGACGATACGCGCCAGCTGCGGCGCGCTCGCGGCGGCTGCGGCGGTGACGTGGTCGAGCTGGGTCCAGTCGATCGGCTGGTTCAGCAGGGTCGCGCGCAGGGCATGCAGCCAGCGCCAGCCTTCGTGAACCAGGATGCTGGCGTCCATGTACTTCGGATCGAACACCTGGAAGAAGCGCTGGGCACGGCCTTCCTGGCTGACCAGGGTGCCGTCGCCTTCGGCGAAGGTGGCGGCCGGCAGTACCAGGTCGGCGCGATCGCTGGTGGCGGTCTTCTGGTGGTCGGCGACGATCAGGACCTTGGCGGCGTTCAGCGCAGCGTCAACCTTGGCGGCGTCGGTGCGGGTGTACAGGTCGTTTTCCAGCACCACGATCGCATCGGCAGTGCCGTCGATCACGGTTTGCAGGGCGGCATCCAGGGACTCGCCGCCGAGCATGGCCAGGCCAAGGCTGTTGGCTTCCGGCACCACCAGGCTGATGGAGCCGTTCTTGTCGCGCAGCTTCAAGGCTTTGGCGATGTTGGCGGCGGCTTCGATCAAGGCCTTGGAACCCAGCGAGGTACCGGCAATGATCAATGGACGCTTGGCTGCCAGCAAGGCATCGGCAATGCGTTGGGCCAGTTCGGCGGCTTCAGTGTCCAGGCCTTCGACTGCCGGTGCGCTGGCGTCGAGGGCGTGGGCCACGGCGAAACCGATGCGGGCCAGGTCGTCCGGTGCGGCGTGGACGCATTCTTCGGCGATGTCGTCGAGCTTGGTTTCCGCCAGGCTGGCGATAAACAGCGGGTTCAGCGCGTGCTGGCCGATGTTTTTCACCGCAGCGTCGAGCCAAGGCTGGACGCGCATGGCGTCGGCCATGTCTTCGGCCTTGCCTTTGACCGACTGACGCAGGGACAGCGCGATACGCGCGGCGGTCTGGGTCAGGTCTTCACCGAGCACGAAGATGGCATCGTGGTCTTCGATGTCGCGCATGTTCGGCACCGGCAGCGGGCTGTCGTTCAGCACCTGCAGGACCAGGCGGATGCGCTCAAGCTCACCGGCTTCGATACCGGAGTAGAAGTGCTCGGCACCCACCAGCTCGCGCAACGCGTAGTTGCTTTCGAGGCTGGCGCGGGGCGAGCCGATACCGACGATGTTGCGGCCGCGCAGCAGGTCGGCGGCTTTGTCCAGCGCCGCGTCCAGGCTCAGCTTGGCGCCATCGGCCAGCAGTGGCTGGCGTGGGCGGTCTTCGCGGTTGACGTAGCCATAGCCGAAACGGCCACGGTCGCACAGGAAGTACTGGTTGACCGAACCGTTGAAGCGGTTTTCGATGCGACGCAGTTCGCCGTAGCGCTCGCCCGGGGAGATGTTGCAACCGCTCGAGCAGCCATGGCAGATGCTTGGCGAGAACTGCATGTCCCACTTACGGTTGTAGCGCTCGGAGTGGGTCTTGTCGGTGAACACACCGGTCGGGCAGACCTCGGTGAGGTTGCCGGAGAACTCGCTTTCGAGCACGCCGTCTTCAACGCGACCGAAGTACACGTTGTCGTGGGCGCCGAATACGCCGAGGTCGGTGCCGCCGGCGTAGTCTTTATAGAAACGTACGCAGCGGTAGCAGGCGATGCAGCGGTTCATTTCGTGGGAAATGAACGGGCCCAGTTGCTGGTTCTGGTGGGTACGCTTGGTGAAGCGATAACGGCGCTCGTTGTGGCCGGTCATCACCGTCATGTCTTGCAGGTGGCAGTGACCGCCTTCCTCACAGACCGGGCAGTCGTGGGGGTGGTTGGTCATCAGCCATTCGACAACGCTGGCGCGGAACGCCTTGGATTCTTCATCGTCGATGGAGATCCAGGTGTTGTCGGTGGCTGGGGTCATGCAGGACATGACGATACGACCACGGGTGTCGTTTTCGTCGGTGTACTGCTTGACCGCACACTGGCGACAGGCACCGACGCTACCAAGCGCGGGGTGCCAGCAGAAATACGGGATATCGAGGCCGAGTGACAGACACGCCTGTAACAGGTTGTCCGCCCCATCGACTTCGAGCGCTTTGCCGTCTACGTGGATAGTGGCCATGGTTCAAAGTTCTTCGTTGGCCCGTTGTCAGCGGGCGTGGCTAATGGAATCTTGTTATTCATGTGCATCTACACAGCCATGAAGGCGTCAGCACATGAGCAGGCGAAGGGCACGGACCCTTCGCCTGTTTAAGCGTTACGCGCCGACTACGATCGGCCTTGCCAGAGGCGGGACGGCGGCGCTGGTGGGCGCAATGCCGGCTTCGAACTCCGAGCGGAAGTATTTGATTGCGCTGCCCAATGGCTCCACGGCGCCCGGTGCGTGAGCACAGAAGGTCTTGCCTGGGCCGAGGAAGCCGACCAGGCCCAGCAGGGTTTCGATATCACCCTCGCGGCCTTCGCCATTTTCCAGGGCCATCAGCAGCTTCACGCTCCACGGCAGGCCGTCGCGGCATGGGGTGCAGAAGCCGCAGGATTCACGGGCAAAGAACTGCTCCATGTTGCGCAGCAGCGAGACCATGTTCACGGTGTTGTCCACCGCCATCGCCAGGCCGGTACCCATCCGGGTGCCCACCTTGCCGATGCCGCCGGCATACATCTGTGCGTCGAGGTGCTCGGGGAGCAGGAAGCCGGTGCCGGCGCCGCCTGGCTGCCAGGCCTTGAGGGTGTAGCCGTCGCGCATGCCGCCGGCGTAGTCCTCGAACAACTCGCGTGCGGTCACGCCGAACGGCAGCTCCCACAGGCCAGGGTTCTTGACCTTGCCGGAGAAGCCCATGAGCTTGGTGCCCATGTCTTCACTGCCTTCGCGGGCCAACGATTTGTACCAGTCCACGCCGTCGGCGATGATCGCCGGCACGTTGCACAGGGTCTCGACGTTGTTCACGCAGGTCGGCTTGCCCCACACGCCCACGGCGGCAGGGAAGGGCGGCTTGGAGCGCGGGTTGGCGCGGCGGCCTTCGAGGGAGTTGATCAGTGCGGTTTCTTCACCGCAGATGTAACGCCCGGCGCCGGTGTGCACGAACAGTTCGAAGTCAAAGCCCGAACCGAGGATGTTCTTGCCCAGCAGGCCTGCGGCCTTGGCTTCTGCCACGGCACGGTTGAGGTGCTTGGCGGCGGTGGTGTATTCGCCGCGCAGGAAGATGTAGCCACGGTAGGTTTTCAGCGCGCGGGCGCTGATCAGCATGCCTTCGATCAGCAGATGGGGCAGTTGCTCCATCAGCATGCGGTCTTTCCAGGTGTTGGGTTCCATTTCATCCGCGTTGCACAGCAGGTAGCGGATGTTGATGGATTCGTCTTTGGGCATCAGGCCCCACTTAACACCGGTGGGGAAGCCTGCACCGCCGCGACCCTTGAGGCCGGCGTCCTTCACGGTCTGGACGATGTCGTCCTGGGCCATGTCGGCGAAGGCCTTGCGCGCAGCGGCGTAGCCGTTCTTGGCCTGGTACTCGTCGAGCCATACCGGCTCGCCGTCGTCACGCAGGCGCCAGGTCAGCGGGTGGGTCTCGGCCGAACGCTTGATCAGGTTGGCCGGGCCGAAGGAAGTCAGGGTCATGGGTAGCCCTCGAGCAATTGGGTCACGCCAGCAGGCTGCACGTCACCGAATGTGTCGTCGTCGATCATCAACGCCGGCGCCTTGTCGCAGTTGCCCAGGCAGCACACCGGCAGCAGCGTGAAGCGGCCGTCCGGGGTGGTCTGGCCGAGGCCGATGCCCAGCTTGGCCTGGATCTCGCTGACCACCGACTCGTGGCCACCGATGTAGCAGACCATGCTGTCGCACACGCGAATGATGTGGCGGCCGACCGGCTGGCGGAAGATCTGGCTGTAGAACGTCGCCACGCCTTCAACGTCGCTGGCGGGGATGCCGAGGATCTCGCCGATGGCGTAGAGGGCGCCGTCCGGCACCCAGCCACGTTCCTTCTGGACGATCTTCAAGGCCTCGATCGACGCCGCGCGCGGGTCTTCGTAGTGATGCAGCTCGTGCTCGATGGCCGAGCGCTCGGTTTCACTCAAGGTGAAACGGTCTGTCTGGATAAGCGTGCTGTTCATGCTTAGCGGTCCACGTCGGCCATAACGAAATCGATACTACCCAGGTACGCAATCAAGTCCGCGACCATCTCGCCTTTGATCACCGAAGGGATCTGCTGCAAGTGGGCGAAGCTTGGGGTACGAATCCGGGTGCGGTAGCTCATGGTGCCGCCATCGCTCGTCAGGTAATAACTGTTGATACCCTTGGTCGCTTCGATCATCTGGAAGGATTCGTTGGCCGGCATTACCGGGCCCCACGAAACCTGCAGGAAGTGCGTGATCAGGGTTTCGATGTGCTGCAGCGTGCGCTCTTTCGGCGGCGGCGTGGTCAGCGGGTGATCCGCCTTGTACGGGCCGGCCGGCATGTTGCGCATGCACTGCTCGATGATCTTCAGGCTCTGGCGCATTTCTTCGACGCGCACGATGCAACGGTCGTAGGCATCGCCATTGGCCGCCAGCGGGACTTCGAACTCGAAGTTCTCGTAGCCGGAATAGGGGCGCGCTTTACGCAGGTCGAAGTCGCAACCGGTCGAACGCAGGCCGGCACCGGTGACGCCCCATTCCAGGGCCTCTTTGGTGTTGTACTGGGCGACGCCGATGGTACGGCCCTTGAGGATGCTGTTATCCAACGCAGCCTTCTGGTACTCGTCCAGGCGCTTGGGCATCCAGTCGATGAATTCCTTGACCAGGCGTTCCCAGCCATTCGGCAGGTCGTGGGCGACGCCGCCGATGCGGTACCAGGCCGGGTGCAGGCGGAAACCGGTGATGGCTTCGATGACCTTGTAGGCGCGCTGACGGTCGGTGAAGGTGAAGAACACCGGGGTCATGGCGCCGACGTCCTGGATATAGGTACCCAGGAACAGCAGGTGGCTGGTGATCCGGAAGAACTCGGCCATCATGATGCGGATGGTGTCGACGCGGTCCGGGACCTTGATGCCGGCCAGCTTCTCGACCGAGAGCACGTACGGCAGGTTGTTCATCACGCCGCCGAGGTAGTCGATACGGTCGGTGTACGGGATGAAGCTGTGCCACGACTGACGCTCGGCCATCTTCTCGGCACCACGGTGGTGGTAGCCGATGTCCGGTACGCAGTCGACGATTTCTTCGCCGTCCAGTTGCAGGATGATGCGGAAGGCACCGTGGGCCGAAGGGTGGTTCGGGCCCAGGTTGAGGAACATGTAGTCCTCGTTGGTGCCGGAGCGCTTCATGCCCCAGTCTTCCGGACGGAAGCGCGCGGCCTCTTCTTCAAGCTGCTGCTTGGCGAGGTTGAGGCTGAACGGGTCGAATTCGGTGGCGCGGGCAGGGAAGTCCTTGCGCAGCGGGTGACCTTCCCACGTTGGCGGCATCATGATGCGCGTCAGGTGCGGGTGGCCCGGGAAGTCGATACCGAACATGTCCCAGACTTCGCGCTCGTACCAGCTGGCGTTCGGCCAGATACCGGTCACGGTCGGCACGCTCAGGTCGCTCTCGGACAGTGCGACCTTGATCATCACGTCGCTGTTACGTTCCAGCGACATCAGGTGATAGAACACGGTGAAATCGGCGCCGCTCGGCAGACCCTGGCGCTTGGTGCGCAGGCGCTCGTCCACGCCATGCAGGTCATAGAGCATGACGTACGGCTTGGGCAGGTTGCGCAGGAAGGTCAGGACTTCGACGAGCCTGGCGCGCGCCACCCACAGCACCGGCATACCGGTGCGTGTGGCCTGGGCGGTGAAGGCGTCAGGGCCAAAACGGTTATTGAGTTCGACGACCACATCCTGGTCGTCTGCCTTATAAGGCGGGATGTACAGAGCACTGCCTGTAGTCATGGTTTTTTATCGCTTTCGGTCAACGTAAAGAATGAAGCCAGGTTTTCGTTCTATAAAAGAAGCGGGGCTGGATCAGACTTCGTCGGGGCTGCGCAGGTTGGTGACTGCGATTCGCTGTTCGCGGCGCTGTTCCTTTTGCGACGGCATCTCGGCGCGGTACACGCCTTGATCGCCGACGACCCAGGAAAGCGGGCGACGCTCCTTGCCAATCGATTCCTGCAACAGCATCAAGCCTTGCAGGAATGCTTCGGGGCGGGGCGGGCAGCCAGGCACGTAGACGTCCACGGGCAGGAACTTGTCCACCCCCTGAACCACGGAGTAGATGTCGTACATGCCACCGGAGTTGGCGCACGAACCCATGGAGATAACCCACTTTGGCTCGAGCATTTGCTCGTAGAGACGCTGGATGATCGGCGCCATCTTGATAAAGCAGGTACCGGCGATAACCATGAAATCCGCCTGGCGCGGTGATGCCCGGATCACTTCGGCGCCAAAGCGCGCGATGTCGTGGGGCGCCGTGAAGGCGGTGGTCATTTCCACGTAGCAGCACGAAAGACCGAAGTTGTACGGCCACAGGGAGTTCTTACGTCCCCAGTTGACCGCGCCACTCAGCACGTCTTCGAGTTTGCCCATGTAGATGTTCTTGTGGACTTGGTCTTCTAACGGATCGGAAACGGTTTCCCGTTCGCCGATGGGGTACTGCTCGTTAGGAGCATCCGGGTCGATCCTGGTGAGATTGTATTGCATCGCCAAAGCCTCATTGTTTCAGCTTCGCTTGCCGCTTACGACGAGCTTCCGGAGCCCAGTCAAGGGCGCCCACTCGAAATAGGTAGACAAGGCCTGCCAACAGAATTGCTATGAAAACGAGGGCTTCGACGAATCCGGTCCAGCCGCTTTCGCGGACGGACACAGACCAGGCAAAGAGAAAGAGGGCTTCGATGTCGAAGATCACGAAGAGCATCGCGACCAGATAGAATTTGGCTGAGAGCCGCAAGCGGGCGCCACCTGTAGGCAGCATGCCGGATTCGAACGGTTCATTCTTGCTGCGGCCCCAGGCTTTTGACCCGAGGAGGCTGGACACACCGAGCATGAAGGCGCAAAGGCCGACAACACCGAGGAGGAAAATGGCAAAGCCCCAGTTGTGGGCCATGAGTCCTGTCGCTTCGGTCATGCTGGAAATCCTTAACAGAGAGCAAAGGTCTCTGAGCTCGAAAAAGTAACGATGCAGTGACGATATGTCGCACTGCAATCAATCGCGGTGATTTTATGGCTAAACACCGGGCAAGTAAAATTCCTAGGGCGAAATTATTCGATGGAATAAGCACATAGTGCACCTTCTTGGGGCTGTAGCCCTTGCGGGGCGGGCATTAGCGGGCATTTGATCAAATGTGTTTTGTTTAACCTGTAACGAAGTTTTTATGTTCTAAATGATAATGAATATTGTTTGCGCGGGGTTGAAGCGATTGTTTCTCATACAGCGGAGTAAGTTGCCGTTACTTGCCTGATTAGCGCGAGTTGTTGGAGCGGATCTTTTAACCGATTTATCTGCAGCCAATACCGCTCTGGATCAAGGTTTTGTACAAAATCTTCAGGTTGCGAGGGTTCCTCACCGCTATCGGGGGCAAGCCCCCTCCCACATTTTCCCGATTGAATCAGTGGGATGTGTACCGGCAAAAAAAACGCCCCGAACCAGTCGGGGCGTCAGATCGTGCGGCACTGCGGTTAGCTCTTTAACGGATCCGCCGTGGCCGTGTACTCACATCGATCAGTGGAACTGCTCTTCTTCGGTCGAACCGGTCAGCGCGGTCACGGACGAGGTGCCGCCCTGGATCACGGTGGTCATGTCGTCGAAGTAGCCGGTGCCCACTTCCTGCTGGTGGGCCACAAAGGTGTAGCCCTTGGCGGCGTCAGCGAATTCCTGTTCCTGCAGCTTCACGTAGGCGGTCATGTCGTTGCGGGCGTAGTCGTGCGCCAGGTTGAACATGCTGTGCCACATGTTGTGAATGCCGGCCAGGGTGATGAACTGGTGCTTGTAGCCCATGGCGGACAGTTCGCGCTGGAACTTGGCGATGGTCGCGTCGTCCAGGTTCTTTTTCCAGTTGAAGGAAGGCGAGCAGTTGTAGGACAGCAGCTGGTCCGGGTATTCCTTCTTGATTGCTTCGGCAAAGCGACGCGCTTCGTCCAGGTCCGGCTTGGCGGTTTCGCACCAGATCAGGTCGGCATACGGCGCGTAGGCCAGGCCGCGGGCGATGGCCTGGTCGAGACCGGCGCGCACTTTGTAGAAACCTTCCTGGGTACGTTCGCCGGTTACGAACGGCTGGTCGTACGGGTCACAGTCCGACGTCAGCAGGTCTGCAGCGTTGGCGTCGGTACGGGCCAGGATGATGGTCGGCGTGCCGGCAACGTCAGCCGCCAGGCGGGCAGCGGTCAGCTTCTGTACGGCTTCCTGGGTCGGTACCAGTACCTTGCCGCCCATGTGGCCGCATTTCTTCACCGAAGCCAGTTGGTCTTCGAAGTGCACGCCGGCCGCGCCAGCCTCGATCATGCTCTTCATCAGCTCGTAGGCGTTCAATACGCCGCCGAAACCGGCTTCGGCGTCGGCCACGATGGGCGCGAAGTAGTCGATGTAGCCTTCATCACCCGGGCCTTTACCGGCTTTCCACTGGATCTGGTCGGCACGACGGAACGAGTTGTTGATGCGCTTGACCACGGTCGGCACGGAGTCCACCGGGTACAGCGATTGGTCGGGGTACATGGATTCAGCGGAGTTGTTGTCCGCTGCCACTTGCCAGCCGGACAGGTAGATCGCCTGGATACCGGCTTTCACCTGTTGGACTGCCTGGCCACCAGTGAGGGCGCCCATGCAGTTGACGAAATCTTTCTCGGGGCGGAAGGACGGCTTGGCACCTTGGGTGACCAGCTTCCACAACTTCTCGGCGCCGAGTTTTGCAAAGGTGTGCTCAGGTTGAACCGAGCCACGCAGGCGGACGACGTCAGCAGCGGAATAAGCGCGGGTTACGCCTTTCCAGCGTGGGTTTTCAGCCCAGTCTTTCTCGAGGGCTGCAATTTGCTGTTCGCGTGTCAGTGCCATGGGGGAAAACCTCGTCGCATAGGTCTAGGTGGAAAATTCCATTTGCCAGCCACGTAGTGAATGCGTGGTTATGGCTGCTCGCTGACCAGAAGCTCAGGTGTTCAAGTCAAGTTCGGCGGGGCAGGCGACGGGATGAACGATGGCTCAAGGGAGGAGTTGAGCAGGTAAGGGCGAACTGCGAACGGTCTTCGGGCATCGTGGGCCTTTGTACTATCCATCAGTGTGTAGCCGGGTTACCTGGTTAGCTTCCGTCCCTCGGGACAACTTCGTTCCAGTCGCAACCTCGTCAAACACACCTTGTGGGCGGTACAGACACGAATCGGCTCGGGTGGGTAGCTTGGAGCGGCGATCCGAAGGCCCTTGCCAGGGCCCCTGATTAGCGGGAGCGAGGCCATCATGCCCATGCTTTTTTGGATCGTCAAATGTTTTGTAGTGCTTTTTTTCAGGCACTACATCTTTAGTCTAATACGACTCATCAGTCAGTTTTTGGTGCTTCAGTTCAGGGTGTCGACCTTGACCCGCAACGTCAGGTCATCGCGGCCCTGGGTAGAGTAGCTGCGGGTTGTGGAGGATTTATCGGCCTGGGTCTCGCGGTTGATGCCGGCCAGGGGGATCCATTCGCCAAGACGTCCGCTGACGGTTGTGTCGGTGCTTTGCACATTCACTACATCGGGACGTTCCTGGCTCATGCGGTCACGGTTGGTACTGATCGCCAGGTGCACGGTCTCGCCGGTGACGCTGGCGGTGACGTAGAAGCCCTGGGTGACGTTGCGGTACTGGGTCTGGTTCTGCGGGCGACCGTAAGCGTCGGGTTGGGTCGTGGTCAGTGGCACGCTCTGGCCGACCTGAATCAGCGCGGGCACGCCTTCGCTGGCCTGGATCTGCTGGATGCCGCCGTCGCGGCTGGCCGTGCCGTAGCTGATGATGCGGGTCTGGCTGTCGCCGCTGTTCTGCTGGTTGTTTTCATTGGTATCGACGGTGATCAGCAGGCGCTTGGCTGGTGTATCCAGCTGGGCGAGCAGCGCACGCAGGTCCTGGATCTTGCCGGGGGCAGCGTTAACGATAAGCTGGTTGCCGTAGGCGCTGACGGTGCCGTCCTTGCCGATGAAGTTCTGTGCAACCGGGAGCAGGTCGGTGCTGGTGCGGTTGCTCAGGTTGACGACTTCGGTGTCGGCCATTGCCGAGCAGCTGGCGGTGAGGAGGAGGGCGGTGAGCAGGGTGCGTAGGGACATGTCCGTTATCTCTGCGAGTCAGTTAGGCTTGATAGTGCCAGTTTGTCGGCCTGGGGTGTAGTGAGCGGGCTTGCCCCGCGCTGGGCTGCGTAGCAGCCCCTATAAAAAACGCCGCGTTCTTACGGAAAGAATGCGGCGTTTGGTTTGGGGCTGCTACGCAGCCCAGCGCGGGGCAAGCCCGCTCACCACAGGCAAGCTGGCTCACCACGGGCAAGCCCTTACAGCAGGGATCAGCCCCCGCGCACCATATCGACATGGGGAATCCCGACTTCCAGGAATTCCTCGCTGACGATCTTGAAGCCCAGTCGCTCATAGAACGGCGCCGCATACACCTGCGCGCTCAGGAACTGCTTGGTCTGGCCACGTTGCTCGGCCACGCCGATCACCGCTTCCATCAGCTTGTCGCCGACCTTCAGCCCGCGCCAGTCCTTGAGCACCGACACCCGGCCGATCTCGCCGCTGGGCAGCAGGCGCGCGGTGCCAATCGGAAAGTCGCCTTCGAATGCAAGGAAATGCACTGCGTCTGCGTCGTCCGCATCCCACTCAAGCTCAGGTGGAACCGATTGTTCAGCGATAAATACCGCTTCACGAATGCGCCGAATCTCGGCGATATCCTTATGCCAGTCCGCGACACCTACGTGAATCCTATTCATCGGCAAACCCCAGGCTTCCTTGCTTGACCAGCTCGCACAGCAGGTCACGGGCGTCTTCGTCCAGCAGCCATTCGCCGAGGTTTTCGGCGTGCAGGGCGTCGGCGGCGCAGACCAGTTTCAGCAGTTCGCGCAGTTTGCCCGGCAGGTAACGGCTCTGGCCGCTGGCGAACAGCAGGACGTCATCGTCGACTTCCGACCAGGCCATGCGCGCGCTTGGGTTGCGCACCAGGATCGCGCCGTCCTGCAGGCTGTTGATGAAGTCGTCTTCGCCCAGCTCTTCGCCTGCTACCAGTTCCGGGTAGCGCGGCTCGGTCATGAATTGGCCGAACCAGGTCAGCAGCATGCGCTCGTCGCTCATGTGCTCGGCCAGCAGGCTCTTGAGGCGGTCGAGGGCGTCGCTCTGGATCTGGTGCGGGTCGCTGACCGGCTGCGCGTCGGCGTCGGTGTAGCGCTCTTCGTCGGTCAGGTACTGGGCGAGGAAGTCGGTGAAGTGGGTCAGTACTTCTGCGGCGCTTGGGGCGCGAAAGCCCACCGAGTACGTCATGCAGTCATCTTCGGCGATGCCGAAATGCGCCAGGCGTGGCGGCAGGTAGAGCATGTCGCCCGGTTCCAGCACCCATTCGGCGCTTTCTTCGAATTCGGCGAGGATGCGCAGGTCGGCGTGTTGCAGCAGCGGGCTTTCGGAGCTGCACATCTGGCCGATCTTCCAGTTGCGCTTGCCCTGGGCCTGCAGCAGGAACACGTCGTAGTTGTCGAAGTGCGGGCCTACGCTGCCGCCGGGTGCGGCAAAGCTGATCATCACATCGTCGATGCGCCAGCTTGGCAGGAAGCGGAACTGCTCCAGCAACTCGGCCACTTCCGGCACGAACTGGTCGACCGCCTGTACCAGCAGGGTCCACTCACGCTCAGGCAGGGTGCTGAAGGCGTCTTCGGCGAACGGGCCGCGGCGCAGTTCCCACGGGCGTTCGCCGTGTTCGATCACCAGGCGCGATTCGACTTCTTCTTCCAGGGCCAGGCCGGCGAGTTCGTCGGCGTCGATCGGGCTTTCGAAGTCAGGGATCGCCTGGCGGATCAGCAGCGGTTTTTTCTGCCAGTAGTCGCGCAGGAATTCCCGTGCCGTAATGCCGCCCAGAAGTTGAAGAGGGATATCAGGATTCATGTGTAACCTATTGAAAAAAAGCACTTTTCAGACTGAAATAAAAACGCCCGGCGCGGCCGGGCGTCTCAAGGGGGCTTGCGCGAATCAGATGCGCTTGGCTTGCTCTACAGCGTTGCCGATGTAGTTGGCCGGGGTGAGCAGTTTCAGCTCGGCCTTGGCCGCGGCTGGCATGTCCAGGCCGTCGATGAAAGTTTGCAGTGCTTCAGGGCTGATGCCCTTGCCACGGGTCAACTCTTTCAGCTTCTCGTAAGGGTTTTCGATGTTGTAGCGGCGCATCACGGTCTGGATCGGCTCGGCCAGCACTTCCCAGCACGCGTCCAGGTCAGCGGCGATTTTCTGCGCGTTGAGCTCCAGTTTGCTGATGCCTTTGAGGCTGGCTTCGTACGCGATCACGCTGTGGGCAAAGCCCACGCCGAGGTTGCGCAGTACGGTGGAGTCGGTCAGGTCGCGCTGCCAGCGGGAGATCGGCAACTTGCTGGCCAGGTGCTGGAACAGGGCGTTGGCGATGCCGAGGTTGCCTTCGGAGTTTTCGAAGTCGATCGGGTTGACCTTGTGCGGCATGGTCGACGAACCGATTTCACCGGCAATGGTGCGCTGCTTGAAGTAGCCCAGGGAGATGTAGCCCCAGATATCGCGATCGAAGTCGATCAGGATGGTGTTGAAGCGCGCGATGGCGTCGAACAGCTCGGCAATATAGTCGTGGGGTTCGATCTGCGTGGTGTACGGGTTGAAGCCCAGGCCCAGCTCGTCTTCGATGAAGGCGCGGGCGTTGGCTTCCCAGTCGATCTCAGGGTAGGCCGACAGGTGCGCGTTGTAGTTGCCCACGGCGCCGTTGATCTTGCCTAGCAGTGGGACAGCGGCGACTTGAGCGATCTGGCGCTCCAGGCGATACACCACGTTGGCGAGTTCCTTGCCCAGGGTAGTCGGCGACGCCGGCTGGCCGTGGGTACGCGACAGCATCGGCACGTCGGCGAAACGGATGGCCAGCTCGCGGATCGCTTCGGCGGTCTGGCGCATCAGCGGCAGCATCACGTCATCACGGCCTTCGCGCAGCATCAGGGCGTGGGACAGGTTGTTGATGTCCTCGCTGGTGCAGGCAAAGTGGATGAATTCGCTGACCTGGGCCAGTTCCGGCAGCTTGGCCGCCTGCTCCTTGAGCAGGTATTCGATGGCCTTGACGTCGTGGTTGGTGGTGCGCTCGATCTCTTTCACACGCTCGGCGTGCTCCAGGGAGAAGTTGTCCGCCAGGGCGTCGAGTACAGCGTTGGCTTCGGCGGAGAACGCCGGCACTTCGCTGATGGCGGGGTGAGCGGCCAGGCGCTGGAGCCAGCGCACTTCAACCAGTACACGAGCACGGATCAGGCCGTATTCGCTGAAAATAGGGCGCAGGGCCTGGGTTTTGCCGGCGTAGCGGCCGTCAACAGGGGAAACCGCAGTGAGCGAAGAGAGCTGCATGGGGTGTTCTCGGACAGTCGGGCAACGAAATGGGGCGCGTATCATACATGAAAAAATCCGCCGGTCCGTTGCCAACTGACCGGCGTATTACGCGTAACGGCTTGAAAATAGCCTGTCGGTGCGACTTATTCGTTGCGCATCAACGGGTAAAGCTCTTTGAGCAATTTGCGTCGGCTGATCACCAGCTGCCAGCGATGACCGCCCAATTGCCGCCACAACCGCGCCGAACGAATGCCGGCGAGCAGCAGTGCGCGGATTTTCGAGGCGTTGTTCGGTTGCTGCAGGTTGCGCATGTCGCCGTGCACCTGGATGCGCTGGCGCAAGGTGCTCAAGGTGTCCTGGTACAGCGCACCGCAGGCGGCGATCACGTTTTCGTGGGCCGGGCCGAAGTGTTCTACCTGGGACTGGATCTGCGGCAGGCGTTTGCCGATGGTTTCCAGCATGTCTTCGCGCTTGGCCAGCTGGCGCTCGAGGCCGAGCATCGACAGGGCGTAGCGCAGCGGCTCACGCTGCAAGGTACTCGGGTCGCGCTCCAGGGCGCCGATCAGTGCGCGGTAACCTTCACGCAGTGCGAGGTCGTCGCCGCCGTAGACTTCCAGGGTGTCCTTGGGGTCGCGGATCAGCAGGCTGCCGAGCATGCAGGTCAGGCCGGCTTCGGTAACCTGGCCGGTCTTGGCGATCTTGTCCACCAGCACGGCGGAGAGAAATACCCCGCCGAGTGCTGTCAATTGCTCCTGGGTCGGGCTCATGCCGGGTTGCTCCAGGCTTCGGCGACTTCAATCACGCCGCCGCCCAGGCAAATTTCGCCGTCATAGAACACCACGGACTGGCCAGGGGTGACCGCGCGTTGCGGGTCATCAAAGGTGGCGCGGTAGCCCGTCGCGGTTTTTTCCAGGACGCAGGGCTGGTCGCCCTGGCGATAGCGTACCTTGGCCGTCAGGCGGCGCGGGGTGCTCAGGTCGATCGGGTTGACCCAATAGATCTCCGAGGCCAGCAGTGCGCCCGAGAACAGCAGCGGGTGTTCATTGCCCTGGCCGACGATCAGCACGTTGTGTTCCAGGTCCTTGACCAGCACGTACCACGGCTCTTCGCCGGCATCCTTCAGGCCGCCGATGCCCAGGCCCTGGCGCTGGCCGATGGTGTGGTACATCAGGCCGTGGTGACGGCCGATCACTTCGCCGTCGGTGGTCCTGATCTCGCCCGGCTGCGCCGGCAGGTACTGCTTGAGGAAGTCGCTGAAGCGGCGCTCGCCGATAAAGCAGATCCCGGTGGAGTCCTTCTTCTTGGCGGTCGCCAGGCCGTGTTGCTCGGCGATCCTGCGCACTTCTGGCTTTTCCAGCTCGCCCACCGGGAACAGGGTCTTGGCGATCTGTTCACCACCGACGGCGTGCAGGAAGTAGCTCTGGTCCTTGTTCGGGTCCAGGCCCTTGAGCAGTTCGGTGCGGCCATCGATGTCACGGCGGCGCACGTAGTGGCCAGTGGCAATCAAATCGGCGCCAAGGATCATGGCGTAGTCGAGGAACGCCTTGAACTTGATTTCGCGGTTGCACAGGATGTCCGGGTTCGGCGTGCGACCAGCCTTGTATTCGGCCAGGAAGTGCTCGAACACGTTGTCCCAGTACTCGGCGGCGAAGTTGGCGGTGTGCAGCTTGATGCCAATTTTGTCGCACACGGCCTGGGCGTCCGCGAGGTCGTCCATGGCGGTGCAATATTCCGTTCCATCGTCTTCTTCCCAGTTCTTCATGAACAGGCCTTCCACCTCATAACCCTGCTCCATGAGCAGAACGGCGGAAACGGAAGAGTCCACGCCGCCGGACATGCCGACGATGACGCGCTTCTTTTGTGTGTCAGAAGGGGCTGGATCACGCATAGGGTTTCAACGGGTGTCTTGAAAAAGGACGCGATTCTAACAGGCCTGGGCCCGCAAGGCTAAAGAGAAGGGCGGATCAATTCCAGGCTGTGACGCTGACCGGCCAGGTAATCATCGATACAGCGGATGATCAGCTCGCTGCGCCAGTCGTCGCGCACGGCCATCAGCTCGTCACGGCTCAACCAGCGGGCGCGCAGGATGCCTTCGTCCAGTTGATAGTCCGGGTGGTGTTTCAGTGCCTTGGCAATAAAGCAGACGCGTTGATAGGTAACCCCGTTGCTGGGTGCGGTGTACAGGTAGATGCCGACGATACCCGTGGCTTCCACGTCCCAGCCGGTTTCCTCGAGGGTCTCGCGCACGGCGGCCTCGGTCAGGGTTTCATGCGGGTCGAGATGGCCGGCGGGCTGGTTGAGCACGGCGCGGCCGCCCTTGAGCTCTTCGACCATCAGGAATTTGCCGTTGTCTTCGACGATGGTGGCGACGGTGATGTGGGGTTGCCAGGTCATGGGATGCCTCTCGATTCTGAATGCAGCGCAGTCTTGGAGCAGGATTACAGCAGTGTGGGAGGGGGCAATCCCCCTCCCACAAGGATGATGCATAAGCAATCTGCATGATGCGCCTGACATTTTATGATTTTACCGATTTCAGCGCCTGGCGCAGCTTATCTCTCCAGAACCCTCAGTTTGGAGAGTGTCATGAACCCGATTGCCGATAAAAGCTACGAAGTACGCCTTACATCGCCACTGCCCATTGCCTTCATCCTGCTGTGGAGTTCCGGCTACATCGGCGGTGCGTTCGGTGTGCGTTATGGCGAGCCCTTCACCATGACGTTCTATCGGTTTGCCCTGGCTGCCCTGGTGTTCCTGGGCGTTGCACTCGCCATCAAGGCGCAATGGCCGAAACGACTTGCACCCTACTTCCATGCTGCGACAGTGGGGCTGCTGTTGCAGGCCCTGCAGTTCGGCGGCCTTTACACCGGCATCAGCCACGGCGTTCCCGCAGGGCAGGCGGCATTGATCGTCGGGCTGATGCCGGTGTTCGTGGTGATCGGTGCCTATTTCTGCCTGGGTGAACAATTGAGTTGGCGCGACCTGCCGGGTTCGATCCTCGGCGTTGGCGGCGTGGCCATCGTCGTGGCCAGCAGCTTTTTTGGCTCCGAGGCGTCAGTGGGTGGTTACGGCGCGGTGGGCTTGGCGCTATTGGGTATCACGCTTGGCACGCTCTACCAGAAGCGCTTTCTTGGCGGGGTGAATCTATGGGTGGGGTGTTTCATTCAGATGGTCACCGCGTCGTTGGTCATGTTGCTGCTGGCCTACACCACCGAAACCATGCAGGTCACCGAGTGGGTTCCATTCGCAGCGTCGGTGGCCTGGATCACGCTGATGAACTCCGTGGGTGCGCTGTCGCTGCTGTATTTGATGATTCGACGCGGGGAGGCGAGTAAGGCGACGAACTTGTTTCATGTGATTCCGGCGGTCACGCAGATCATGGCGTCGTTGGTGTTGGGTGAGGTGCCGAGTGGGGTGGCGATTGTAGGGTTTGTTGTTTCAGGGGCAGGGGTTTATTGGATGAATCATGTGCGCGCCAAGTAGGTAGTCTTGACAGGTATAGCGGGCGCCTTGCACTAATGGCGGGGAATAATTACTCACTCCCATGGGTGTGGCATGAGAGTCAATCTTGATATTCAGTCGCTGCGCAGTTTCCTCAAGGTCGCAGAGCTGGGCAGTTTCACCCGGGCCGCGCAAGCGTTGAGCCTGACCCAGCCGGCAATCAGCCAGCAAATTCGACGACTTGAGGATTTGCTGGGTGTCGAGCTTTTTGCCCGCGACAATCGGCAGGTGTTGCTCACCCTCGAAGGAGAGCGCTTGACCGGCTATGCCCAGCAAATGGTCAGCGTCAACGACAAAGTGGGGAGCCTGTTTGATGCCAGTCGCACTCAAGAGTCCGTGACGCTGGGTATTCCCGAATATTTCAGCGAGGAAATCCTGCAGCGCATTATTCCTGCTCTGGCGCTTGAATTACCTTCAGTGCGAATTGTGGTCAAGGTCGCGCGTTCCCTGTTGCTCGCAGAGGCGTTCAGTGAGGGACGAATCGATATTGGCCTGATGATTGATGAGTTGCCAAAAGTCGCTGGCGTGCCTTTGCATGCACTTTCGTTGATGTGGCTGGGTGGCGAGTGTGCGGCAGCCCCCATGGAAGGGCAGGAAGTTTCGCTGGCGCTGTTCAAGGCGCCCTGCGTGTTCAGGAGCCTGGCGATTCGGCGTTTGGAGGAGAGTGGCATCAGGTGGCGCTGCGTGTATGAGTCTGAAGACTTGATGTCGCTGCGTTCAGCGGTCCAGGCGGGAGTCGGTGTGACGCTTTTACCCTGGTTTGCCCAGGTGCCGGGCTTGAAAAACGTCGAAGCGCTCGCGCATTTGCCTGCGCTGCCGGGGTTTGGGGTTGAACTCAAGCAGAGGCCGGGCTGGGAGCCTTGGTACAAACCGCAGTTCCTGGCGATTATCGAGGCCGCATGGCGCGAGGAATACGGTGTTGCATAAACCCTGAAAACACAAACCCCGGCACGTGGCCGGGGTTTGTGATGCGTCCCTACAACCTTACTTCAACTTGGCAATCGCCGCATTGAGGGTGTTGCTTGGGCGCATGGCCTTGCTGGTCAGCTCCGGGTTCGGCGCGTAGTAGCCGCCGATGTCCACTGGCTTGCCCTGTACGGCATTGAGCTCGGCAACGATGGTTGCTTCGTTCGCGGCCAGGGTCTTGGCCAGTTCGCCGAATTGGCCTTGCAGTGCCGTGTCTTCGGTCTGGGCGGCCAGGGCCTGGGCCCAGTACAGCGCCAGGTAGAAGTGGCTGCCGCGGTTGTCGATGTTGCCGACTTTGCGCGATGGCGACTTGTTGTTGTCGAGGAACTGGCCGGTGGCCTGGTCCAGGGTCTTGGACAGTACCAGGGCTTTCGGGTTGTTGTACGTCACACCCAAATGCTCGAGGGAAGCGGCCAGGGCCAGGAACTCGCCCAGGGAGTCCCAACGCAGGAAGTTTTCTTCCAGCAGTTGCTGTACGTGCTTCGGTGCCGAGCCGCCGGCGCCGGTTTCGAACAGGCCACCGCCATTCATCAGCGGTACGATGGACAGCATCTTGGCGCTGGTGCCCAGTTCCATGATCGGGAACAGGTCGGTCAGGTAGTCACGCAGCACGTTGCCGGTCACCGAGATGGTGTCCAGGCCCTTGCGGGTACGTTCCAGGGTGAACTTCATCGCGTCGACCGGTGACATGATGCGGATGTCCAGGCCTTCGGTGTTGTGGTCTTTCAGGTAGGTCTGGACTTTCTCGACCACGACGCCGTCGTGCGCGCGCTGGGGGTCCAGCCAGAAGATGGCCGGGGTGTTGCTGGCGCGGGCACGGTTGACGGCCAGCTTGACCCAATCCTGGATCGGCGCGTCTTGGGTCTGGCACATGCGGAAGATGTCGCCGGCTTCGACTTTCTGTTCCATCAGCAGGTTGCCCTTGCTGTCGGTCACGCGGACGACGCCGTCAGCCTTGACCTGGAAGGTCTTGTCGTGGGAGCCGTACTCTTCGGCTTTTTTCGCCATCAGGCCAACGTTCGGCACGCTGCCCATGGTGGTAGGGTCGAAGGCGCCGTTGGCCTTGCACTCTTCGATCACCGCCTGGTAGATGGTGGCGTAGCAGCGATCCGGGATCACGGCCTTGGTGTCGTGCAGCTGGCCGTCGGTGCCCCACATCTTGCCGGAGTCACGGATCATGGCCGGCATCGAGGCGTCGACGATGACGTCGCTCGGCACGTGCAGGTTGGTAATGCCTTTGTCGGAGTTGACCATCGCCAGGGAAGGACGAGCGGCGTAGACCGCCTGGATGTCAGCTTCGATCTGGGCTTGTTGCTCGGCCGGCAGGGCCTTGATGCGGGCGTACAGGTCGCCGATGCCGTTGTTCAGGTTGAAGCCGATCTGTGCCAGCACGTCTGCGTGCTTGGCCAGGGCGTCTTTATAGAACTCGGCAACGATCTGGCCGAACATGATCGGGTCGGAGACCTTCATCATGGTGGCTTTCAGGTGGACCGACAGCAGCACGCCTTGTTTCTTGGCATCTTCGATTTCAGCGGCGATGAAGCTGCGCAGGGCGTTCTTGCTCAGTACCGCGCTGTCGATGATTTCGCCGGCCTTGACGGTGGTCTTTTCTTTCAGGACGGTGGTGGTGCCGTCCTGGGCGACCAGCTCGATCTTGACCGCGTCAGCGGCTTCGATCTGTACGGATTTTTCGCTGCCGTAGAAGTCGCCGTTGCTCATGTGGGCAACGTGGGACTTGGAGTCCGCAGCCCAGGCGCCCATCTTGTGCGGGTGCTTGCGAGCGTAGTTCTTGACCGACAGCGGCGCGCGGCGGTCGGAGTTGCCTTCGCGCAGTACCGGGTTCACGGCGCTGCCCTTGACCTTGTCGTAACGTGCACGGGTTTCTTTTTCCGCGTCGGTGGTTACGGTTTCCGGGTAGTCCGGCAGGGCATAGCCCTGGGCCTGCAGTTCCTTGATCGCGGCTTGCAGTTGCGGGGTCGAGGCACTGATGTTAGGCAGCTTGATGATGTTGGCTTCAGGGGTAACGGCCAGGTCGCCCAGTTCGGCGAGGTGGTCCGGTACGGCCTTGGTGCCCAGTTGCTCGGGGAAGCTTGCGAGGATGCGCCCTGCGAGGGAGATGTCGCGGGTTTCCACGGCAATATCAGCGGAAGCGGTGAAGGCCTCTACGATAGGCAGCAGTGAATAGGTGGCGAGGGCTGGGGCTTCGTCGGTGAAGGTGTAGATGATCTTCGAGCGGGTGGGCATATTCGGATTAACTCTCTTCTTTGCTGAAAGCGTGCGCAGAAACTCGAGATGCGCCGGGTGGAGCGCGTTCGTTCAAAGTCATCCATGAGCGAAAGGTCGAGGTTTCTTCGCGGTGATGTTGGGTTGCATCAGTCGAGCGTCAAGCGGGTGGACTATTGTATTAGTCCTGCTTTGTAGCGGAGGGCCCTGTTCCAGAGCGGTCTGCCATCGTGACTCTTTGGTCAGCGGCGGCATTATACATAGGTCGCTATGCTTACGCCGAGCCTTCATACAAAAGGTGTGTCGTCCATTGGTCTAAAGGTCGCAGGTACCGGGTTACGCCTAAAGTCGCACGAAGTGCTCAAGATTGGCGCTTTTCCCTTTGCTTTCAGGCTTGTAGGCGACAATTTATGCTGTTTTCGATGCAAATGAGCATGGCGCGAGGTTTCAGTCGCCATTTATCTGGAGTAGGCTCGAACGCAGCCAGATGTTCAATCCATAGATGGAGTTCAGCATGGGATACAAGAAGATTCAGGTTCCGGCAGTCGGCGACAAAATCACCGTCAATGCAGACCATTCTCTCAATGTTCCTGACCAACCGATCATCCCGTATATCGAAGGTGACGGTATTGGCGTCGACATCAGCCCGGTGATGATCAAGGTGGTCGACGCAGCTGTTGAAAAGGCCTACGGCGGCAAGCGCAAGATCTCGTGGATGGAGGTGTACGCCGGCGAGAAAGCGACCCAAGTCTACGACCAGGACACCTGGCTGCCCCAGGAAACCCTGGATGCGGTCAAGGATTACGTGGTGTCCATCAAGGGCCCGCTGACCACTCCGGTAGGGGGTGGCATTCGTTCGCTGAACGTGGCCCTGCGTCAGCAACTCGACCTCTACGTCTGCCTGCGCCCGGTGCGCTGGTTCGAAGGTGTGCCCAGCCCGGTCAAGAAACCAGGCGACGTGGACATGACCATCTTCCGCGAAAACTCCGAAGACATTTACGCCGGGATCGAGTGGAAGGCCGGCTCGCCGGAAGCGACCAAGGTCATCAAGTTCCTCAAGGAGGAAATGGGCGTCACCAAGATTCGTTTCGACCAGGATTGCGGCATTGGGATCAAGCCGGTGTCGCTGGAAGGCACCAAGCGCCTGGCGCGCAAGGCCCTGCAGTATGTAGTGGATAACGACCGCGACTCGCTGACCATCGTGCACAAAGGCAACATCATGAAGTTCACCGAAGGCGCCTTTAAGGAGTGGGCCTACGAAGTGGCGGCTGAAGAGTTCGGTGCGACCCTGCTGGATGGCGGCCCGTGGATGCAGTTCAAGAACCCGAAGACCGGCAAGAATGTAGTGGTCAAGGATGCCATCGCCGATGCCATGCTCCAGCAGATCCTGCTGCGTCCGGCCGAGTATGACGTGATCGCGACCCTCAACCTGAACGGCGACTACCTGTCCGACGCCCTGGCGGCAGAGGTGGGCGGTATCGGGATTGCGCCGGGTGCCAACCTGTCCGACACCGTGGCCATGTTCGAGGCGACCCACGGTACTGCGCCCAAGTATGCGGGCAAGGACCAGGTCAACCCGGGCTCGTTGATCCTGTCGGCGGAAATGATGCTGCGTCATATGGGCTGGACCGAAGCGGCCGACCTGATCATCAAGGGCACCAATGGTGCTATTTCGGCCAAGACCGTGACCTATGACTTCGAGCGCCTGATGGATGGCGCGAAGCTGGTGTCGTCGTCGGGCTTTGGGGATGCGTTGATTTCGCATATGTAAAAGCCTGGTACAAAAAAACCGGCCAACCCAAGTCGATCGGGCGGCCGGTTTTTTATCGCATGTCACTCGCTTCGCGGGGTGTCAGGCCGTTTGTTTCTTTTCGTTATGAGCGGTTGATGGCGTGTTTTTTTCATGTGTTTCGGCTTTCACTGCACCGATATTCACGGCGTGCAGCCCTTTCGGTCCTTGAATGATTTCAAAGCTCACAGCTTGGCCCGCCTTCAGCGTTTTGTACCCATCCATGTTAATCGCTGAGTAGTGCGCAAAAAGGTCCTCGGTTTTACCGTCTTCATTAACAAAGCCATATCCCTTGGCATTGTTGAACCACTTGACCTTGCCACTGATCTTGACGCCAGACATACCCATATCCCTCTGCACCAGACTCCATCACTGGAGTATCATCCAGTTTATCCGTCCTAACCCGAATAAATAAGGTTGACTGCGCGGACCTTTTTTACCCACTGTGGGTTCTATTGGTTGTAACACCGATTTGCCGATAGTCAAGGCGACCGGGTGGTCAGGAGTTGAAATTCTGACAGGTCGCCCCCACCACTGTATTTGAACCACTGACGAACCTTTCTTTCCATGCATGCAATCAGCCAGATTCGACTAACATTCAATCAGGATCGACCGGATCACGAACACGATGACGACGGTTCTGCAGGCATTGCTGTTCAGGAGGCCAAGCCTGCTTTACAGGCGCCGCCGATGTACAAGGTGGTTTTGTTCAACGATGACTACACACCGATGGATTTCGTGGTCGAAGTGCTCGAGGTGTTTTTTAACCTGAACCGCGAGTTGGCGACCAAGGTAATGCTGGCCGTTCACACAGAAGGACGGGCAGTATGTGGAGTGTTTACCCGTGACATCGCCGAGACAAAGGCCATGCAGGTCAACCAGTACGCCAGGGAAAGCCAGCATCCGCTACTCTGTGAAATCGAGAAGGACGGTTAACGCCGACCACTTGGGTATGAGGTGAAGCTATGTTAAACCGCGAGCTCGAAGTCACCCTCAATCTTGCCTTCAAGGAGGCTCGTTCGAAGCGTCATGAATTCATGACCGTCGAACACCTGCTGCTGGCACTTTTGGATAACGAAGCTGCCGCCACGGTTCTGCGTGCGTGCGGCGCCAATCTCGACAAGCTCAAGCATGACCTGCAGGAGTTTATCGACTCCACCACGCCACTGATCCCCGTGCATGACGAGGACCGCGAGACCCAGCCAACCCTGGGCTTCCAGCGGGTATTGCAGCGTGCTGTTTTCCACGTACAGAGCTCCGGTAAGCGTGAAGTCACAGGCGCCAATGTGCTTGTGGCGATCTTCAGCGAACAGGAAAGCCAGGCAGTGTTCCTGCTCAAGCAGCAGAGCGTTGCCCGTATCGATGTCGTCAACTACATCGCCCACGGTATCTCCAAGGTGCCTGGGCACGGCGATCATTCCGAGGGTGAGCAGGATATGCAGGACGACGAGGGCGGTGAGTCTTCTTCTTCAAGCAACCCGCTGGATGCCTATGCCAGCAACCTCAACGAGCTGGCGCGCCAGGGGCGGATCGATCCGCTGGTGGGGCGTGAGCTTGAGGTTGAGCGCGTAGCGCAGATCCTGGCGCGCCGTCGCAAGAACAACCCGTTGCTGGTGGGTGAGGCGGGCGTGGGCAAGACCGCGATTGCCGAAGGCCTGGCCAAGCGCATCGTCGACAACCAGGTGCCGGACCTGCTGGCCAACAGTGTCGTCTACTCCCTTGACCTGGGCGCGTTGCTCGCCGGGACCAAGTACCGTGGCGATTTCGAGAAGCGCTTCAAGGCTCTGCTCGGCGAGCTGAAAAAACGCCCGCAGGCGATCCTGTTCATCGACGAGATCCACACCATCATTGGTGCGGGTGCGGCATCCGGTGGGGTGATGGATGCTTCCAACCTGCTCAAGCCGTTGTTGTCGTCGGGTGATATCCGCTGCATCGGTTCGACCACCTTTCAGGAATTCCGCGGCATCTTCGAGAAAGACCGTGCCCTGGCGCGTCGCTTCCAGAAAGTCGACGTGTCCGAGCCGTCGGTCGAAGACACCATCGGCATCCTGCGCGGGCTCAAGGGGCGGTTTGAAGCGCACCACGGCATCGAGTACACCGATGAGGCGTTGCGTGCGGCCGCTGAGCTGGCGTCGCGCTACATCAATGACCGGCATATGCCGGACAAGGCCATCGATGTGATCGACGAGGCCGGGGCCTACCAACGCCTGCAGCCGGTCGAGAAGCGTGTTAAGCGCATCGACGTGCCTCAGGTCGAGGACATTGTCGCGAAGATCGCGCGGATTCCACCAAAACACGTCAACAGTTCTGACAAGGAGCTGCTGCGTAACCTGGAGCGCGACCTCAAGCTCACCGTGTTCGGCCAGGACGCAGCGATCGACGCGCTGTCCACTGCGATCAAGCTGTCGCGTGCGGGCCTCAAGTCGCCGGACAAGCCTGTCGGTTCGTTCCTGTTCGCCGGTCCTACCGGTGTCGGCAAGACCGAGGCGGCGCGGCAATTGGCCAAGGCCATGGGGATCGAGCTGGTGCGCTTCGACATGTCCGAATACATGGAGCGTCACACCGTGTCGCGCCTGATCGGTGCGCCTCCGGGCTATGTCGGTTTCGACCAGGGCGGTCTGTTGACCGAAGCGATTACCAAGCAGCCCCATTGCGTACTGCTGCTCGATGAAATCGAGAAGGCTCACCCGGAAGTCTTCAACCTGCTGCTGCAGGTAATGGACCACGGGACCCTGACCGACAACAACGGGCGCAAGGCGGACTTCCGCAATGTCATCCTGATCATGACCACCAACGCCGGTGCCGAGACGGCCGCGCGGGCTTCGATCGGCTTTACCCACCAGGATCACTCGTCCGATGCGATGGAAGTGATCAAGAAGAGCTTCACGCCGGAGTTCCGCAATCGCCTGGACACCATTATCCAGTTTGGTCGCCTCAGCCATGAGGTCATCAAGAGTGTGGTGGACAAGTTCCTTACCGAGCTTCAGGCGCAGTTGGAAGACAAGCGCGTGCAACTGGATGTCACGGAAGCGGCGCGCAGCTGGATCGCCGAAGGTGGCTACGACGCGGCAATGGGCGCTCGCCCGATGGCGCGCCTGATCCAGGACAAGATCAAGCGGCCGCTGGCCGAAGAGATCCTGTTTGGCGAGCTTTCCGACCATGGTGGCGTGGTGCATATCGACCTGAAGGATGGCGAGCTGACCTTCGAGTTCGAAACCACGGCTGAAATGGCCTGATCGTTCTGTAACAACGCAAAAGGCGCCGAAAGGCGCCTTTTTGCTGTCTTGAAATGCAATTCTCAGAATGGGGCTTGCCCCCTCCCGCAGGATCCCTCGGTGTTTGAGAAATCCCATGCACACAAAAACGCCCGGCATAACCGGGCGTCTTGTATTGACTTGCTTAGCGAGCGCGGTAAGTGATACGCCCTTTGCTCAAGTCATAGGGCGTCAGCTCGACGCGCACTTTGTCACCGGTAAGAATACGAATGTAGTTCTTGCGCATCTTGCCGGAGATATGCGCGGTTACGACGTGCCCATTTTCCAACTCCACACGAAACATGGTGTTGGGCAGGGTGTCGACGACAGTGCCTTCCATTTCGAAGCTGTCTTCTTTCGACATGCAGTAAAGCCCTCGGTATCCAGTGAATGGCCCGGTGCAACTGCGCCAGGCAAAAGCGGCGTGCATTGTGCCCGAAAAAGGGTGTTTAAGCCAAGGGGTTCTAGTTAAGCGTGACCCATCTTTGATTAATCAGCAGTTCTATGGGGCGATATTGGGTCTTGTAATTCATCTTTTTGCAGTTCTTGATCCAGTATCCGAGGTACACCGCCTCGAGTTCCAGGCGCAGTGCTTCACCGATTTGCCAGAGAATCGCGAAACGCCCGAGGCTGCGTCGCTCTTCGGCCGGCTCGTAGAAGGTGTAGACCGCTGACAGGCCGTTAGGCAGCAAATCGGTCACGGCGACGGCCACCAGGCGGCCGTCCGCGCGAAATTCGTAAAAGCGCGAGAACGGCAGGTCGCGCACCAGGAAGGTGGAAAACTGGTCTCGGCTCGGTGGGAACATATCGCCGTCGGCGTGGCGCTGCTCGATATAGCGCTGGTACAGGTCGAAATACTCTTCGGTGAATCGCGGCTTGGCAGCTGCCACCGTCAGGTCGGCATTGCGCTTGAGGATGCGCTTCTGATTGCGGTCCGGCAGAAACTGCGCCACGGGGATGCGTGCCGGCACGCAGGCATTGCAGTTCTGGCAGTGGGGCCGGTACAGATGATCGCCGCTGCGTCGAAAACCCATTTCCGAGAGATCGGCATACACGTGCACATCCATTGGCTGGCTGGGGTCGAGGAACAGCGTGGTGGCCTGCTCGTCGGGCAGATAGCTGCAAGAGTGGGGTTGAGTGGCATAAAACTTCAAACGCGCCAACTCGGTCATGATCAACCCTCGGATAAGCTTTGAAATAAGTGTAAGCCAGGTGTGCGGATGTCGCCTAAGAAACCCATGGCCCTGCGTTGGGTTGGTCCAGATGGTTGCGCAGGAAACCTGCAAAGTCGCTGCGGGATATGGCGCGGGCACCCAGGCTGTGCAGGTGGTCGTTGGGCATCTGGCAGTCGATCAGTACAAAGCCCCAGGCCTGCAATTGCCGGGTCAATGTGGCAAAGCCGAATTTCGAGGCGTTGTCGGCACGGCTGAACATCGACTCGCCGAAGAACAGCTGGCCCATCGCCAGGCCATACAGGCCGCCTACCAGCTCGCCGTTGTCCCATACCTCCACCGAATGGGCGTAACCGCGCTGGTGCAGCGTCAGGTAGGCGCTCTGTATGCCTTCGGTGATCCAGGTGCCATCGGCATACGCACGCGGCGCGGCGCACGCCTGGATGACGGCGGCAAAGTCCTGGTCGAAGGTCACGGTATAGCGCTGCTGGCGCAATAGTTTGCCCAGGCTGCGGGAGACGTGCAGCTCGTCGGGGAATATCACGGTGCGCGGGTCCGGCGACCACCAGAGGATCGGCTGGCCCTCCGAGAACCAGGGAAAGCAACCGTGGCGGTAGGCTTGCACCAGTCGTTCGGCCGACAGGTCGCCGCCGGCGGCGAGCAGGCCATTGGGTTCGCGCATGGCCTTGGCCAGCGGGGGGAATGTCAGTGAGTCGCGTTGTAACCAGGTCAGCATGGCATCCAGGCTTGCGGAAGGGGAGGGGAGTGGCAGGCGGATCGCGTGCCCCAAGGGGTGTGATTATTGTCGACGCAGCGCTGTGGGGCCAGCCCGAATCGGCTGTTGGCGTGCATAAGCGTGAGCGGGTGTTTCTGCAACTCTCTGCGTGAGGCGTGGTCGTAATCGGGTCTGGCCCATGCAGGCCATTTGCCAAGCTTGCCTGGATTGGTAAAAACAGCTCATAAGCCTTTGTCAGCAAAGACAATGCATGCTCAAATTGAACATGTTGTGACACACAATTGGCTATGCTGCCTGAAGAAAGCCAAGTGGCGTGGCAACCGCAACACAAACCCGTACAATGCGGCCATTGTGGCGTTATCGCCATTTCATCCAGCAATCGCCCAGTGTTAAAAGTAGATTCCACGACGTTCGTTCATTTTTCAACTGCTCGGATTGGGCAGTATTTGCACTTATTCAACAGATGGACGCGCTAACAGGCGCAGGAAAAGACCCGTTTTGAAGAAATCCGCCGCAACACCTAAAGCAGCCGTCGTGCCGGCCTGGCGCCAGCACCTGCACTATCGACTCAAGGAAGGCGCGCTGATCGCTATCGGCGCGCTGTGCCTGTTCTTGATGATGGCCTTGCTCACCTATGGCAAGGACGATCCGGGCTGGAGCCACAACAGCAAGATCGAAGACGTGCAGAACTTCGGTGGGCCTGCCGGTTCCTACAGCGCCGATATCCTGTTCATGGTGCTGGGTTACTTCGCCTATATCTTCCCGTTGTTGCTGGCGATCAAGACCTGGCAGATCTTCCGCCAGCGTCATGAGCCGTGGCAGTGGAGCGGCTGGCTGTTTTCGTGGCGCCTGATCGGCCTGGTATTCCTGGTGCTGTCCGGTGCCGCGCTGGCGCATATTCATTTTCACGCACCCACCGGCCTGCCGGCGGGTGCGGGTGGGGCGCTGGGTGAGAGCCTCGGCGACCTGGCGCGCAAGACCCTGAATATCCAGGGCAGCACCCTGATGTTTATCGCGCTGTTCCTGTTTGGCCTCACCGTGTTCACCGACCTGTCGTGGTTCAAGGTGATGGACGTGACGGGCAAGATCACCCTCGACCTGCTGGAGCTGTTCCAGGGCGCTGCCAACCGCTGGTGGGCCGCCCGGGTCGAGCGCAAGCGCATGGTGGCCCAGTTGCGCGAGGTGGATACCCGCGTCAACGAAGTGGTGGCCCCAAGCACACCGGACCGCCGTGAGCAGGCCAAGGTCAAGGAACGCCTGATCGAACGCGAGCAGGCCCTGAGCAAGCACATGTCGGACCGCGAGAAGCAGGTACCGCCGGTGATCGCCCCGGCGCCGCCCAAGCCGGCCGAGCCCAGCCACCGCGTGCAGAAAGAGAAACAGGCGCCGTTGTTTGTCGACAGCGCCGTGGAAGGCACCTTGCCGCCGATCTCGATCCTCGACCCGGCCGAAAAGAAACAACTCAACTATTCTCCTGAGTCCCTGGCGGCCGTCGGCCATCTGCTGGAAATCAAACTCAAGGAATTCGGCGTCGAGGTGTCGGTGGACTCGATCCATCCCGGCCCGGTGATTACCCGTTACGAAATCCAGCCGGCTGCCGGCGTCAAGGTCAGCCGCATTTCCAACCTGGCCAAGGACCTGGCGCGCTCCCTGGCCGTGACCAGCGTGCGCGTGGTGGAAGTGATCCCGGGCAAGACCACCGTGGGTATCGAGATTCCCAACGAGGACCGCCAGATCGTGCGTTTCTCCGAAGTGCTGTCGACGCCCGAATACGACAACTTCAAATCGCCGGTCACCCTGGCCCTGGGCCACGACATCGGCGGCAAGCCGGTGATCACCGATCTCGCCAAAATGCCTCACCTGCTGGTGGCCGGTACCACCGGTTCGGGTAAGTCAGTGGGCGTGAACGCGATGATTCTGTCGATCCTGTTCAAATCCGGCCCGGAAGACGCCAAGCTGATCATGATCGACCCGAAGATGCTCGAGCTGTCGATCTACGAAGGCATTCCGCACCTGCTCTGCCCGGTGGTTACTGACATGAAGGACGCCGCCAACGCCCTGCGCTGGAGCGTGGCCGAGATGGAGCGCCGCTACAAACTGATGGCGAAGATGGGCGTACGTAACCTGTCGGGCTTCAACGCCAAGGTCAAGGAGGCCCAGGACGCCGGCACGCCGCTGACCGACCCGCTGTACAAGCGCGAAAGTATCCACGACGAGGCTCCGCTGCTGGGCAAGCTGCCGACCATCGTGGTGGTGGTCGACGAGTTCGCCGACATGATGATGATCGTCGGCAAGAAGGTCGAAGAACTGATCGCCCGTATCGCCCAGAAGGCGCGGGCGGCGGGTATTCACTTGATCCTTGCCACCCAGCGTCCGTCGGTGGACGTGATCACCGGCCTGATCAAGGCCAACATCCCGACCCGCATGGCGTTCCAGGTGTCGAGCAAGATCGACTCACGGACCATCATCGACCAGGGCGGTGCCGAGCAACTGCTGGGCCACGGCGACATGCTCTATATGCCGCCCGGCACCAGCCTGCCGATCCGGGTCCACGGCGCCTTCGTCTCCGACGATGAAGTGCACCGCGTGGTGGAAGCCTGGAAGCTGCGTGGCGCACCCGAATACAACGACGACATCCTTGCCGGTGTCGAAGAGGCCGGCAGCGGCTTCGACGGCGGCAGCAGCGGTGGCGACGACGATGCCGAAACCGACGCGCTGTATGACGAAGCCGTGGCCTTCGTGCTGGAAAGCCGCCGCGCCTCGATTTCTGCGGTGCAGCGCAAGCTGAAGATCGGCTATAACCGCGCTGCGCGCATGATCGAAGCCATGGAAAACGCTGGCGTCGTCACTGCCATGAACACCAACGGCTCGCGCGAAGTCATCGCCCCCGGGCAGATGCGCGACTGATTCCGTGCCGCGTGGCAGCACGCGGCGCGCCCTTACGACTCAATGAGGACTCCCATGCGTCTTATCCGCATGCTGTTGTTGCCGGTACTGGCCCTGACCGCTGTTTCGGCCCACGCTGACCCGGCCTCCGTCGCCAGCCTGAAAAACCTGTTGGACAAATCCCAGACCCTGACTGCGCGCTTCTCCCAGCTCACCCTGGATGCCGGTGGCACCCAGTTGCAGGAAACCGCCGGCGAGATGGCCGTGCAGCGCCCAGGGCTGTTCTACTGGCACACCGAAGGCAAGGCCGAGCAGACCATTGTCTCGGACGGCCAGAAAGTCACCCTGTGGGACCCGGACCTGGAGCAGGCCACCATCAAGAAGCTCGACCCGCGCCTGAACCAGACGCCGGCGCTGCTGCTCTCGGGCGACGTGTCGAAAATCAACGACAGCTTCGACATCACCTCCAAGCAGACCAGCAACGTGATCGAGTTCACCCTCAAGCCGAAATCCAAGGACACGCTGTTTGACACGCTGTCCCTGTCGTTCGGCAACGGCGTTATCAACAACATGCGCCTGGTCGACAGCGTCGGCCAGCGCACCGATATCCTGTTCTCCGGGGTCAAGGCCAACCAGCCGGTACCGGCGTCCAAGTTCAAGTTCGACATCCCCAAGGGTGCCGACGTGATCCAGGAATAAACTGCCCAGAGGTTTCAAACGCTGCCCATGGATCTGTTTCGAAGTGACCCGATTGCCCAGCCTTTGGCCGCGCGCCTGCGCTCGACCAACCTGGATGAGTACGTTGGTCAGGAACACCTGCTCGCTCGCGGCAAGCCGTTGCGCGAAGCCCTGGAGCAGGGTGCGCTGCACTCGATGATTTTCTGGGGGCCGCCGGGCGTGGGTAAGACCACCCTGGCGCGGCTGCTGGCAAAAGTCTCGGATGCACACTTCGAAACGGTCTCGGCCGTGCTGGCCGGGGTCAAGGAGATCCGCCAGGCCGTCGAGGTGGCCAAGCAGCAGGCCGGGCAGTACGGCAAGCGCACCATCCTGTTTGTCGACGAAGTGCATCGCTTCAACAAGTCTCAGCAGGATGCGTTTTTGCCCTACGTCGAGGATGGCACGCTGATTTTTATCGGTGCCACCACCGAAAACCCTTCGTTTGAATTGAACAATGCGTTGCTCTCGCGGGCGCGGGTCTATGTGCTCAAGAGCCTCGACGAAGCCGCGATGCAGAAGCTGTTGCACCGTGCCTTGAGCGAAGACAAGGGCCTGGGCAAGCGTCAGCTGAGCCTCAGCGACGAAGGCTTCAAGATCCTGCTCAGCGCTGCCGACGGCGACGGTCGCCGCTTTCTCAACCTGCTGGAGAACGCCTCCGACCTCGCCGAAGACGGCAGCGAGATTGGCGTCGACCTGTTGCAAAGCCTGCTCGGCGATACGCGTCGACGTTTCGACAAGGGCGGCGAAGCTTTCTACGACCAGATTTCGGCGCTGCACAAATCCGTGCGCGGCTCCAACCCGGACGGCGCGCTGTATTGGTTTGCGCGCATGATCGACGGCGGCTGCGACCCACTGTACCTGGCGCGCCGCGTGGTGCGCATGGCCAGTGAAGACATCGGCAACGCCGACCCGCGTGCCTTGAGCCTATGCCTGGCGGCCTGGGAAGTGCAGGAGCGCCTCGGCAGCCCGGAAGGCGAGCTGGCGGTGGCCCAGGCCATCACGTACCTGGCCTGCGCACCGAAAAGCAACGCGGTGTACATGGGCTTCAAGTCCGCCCTGCGTGCGGCCGCCGAACACGGCTCCCTCGAAGTGCCGCTGCACCTGCGCAATGCGCCGACCAAGTTGATGAAACAACTGGGCTACGGTGATGAATACCGCTATGCCCATGATGAGCCGGACGCCTATGCCGCCGGCGAAGACTATTTCCCCGATGAGCTTGAGCCGCAGCCGTTCTACCAGCCGGTGCCCCGCGGCCTGGAGCTGAAGATCGGTGAAAAGCTCAATCACCTCGCCCAACTCGACCGCCTCAGCCCCAAACAGCGGAGAAAGTAGTGTTCAAGACGATTCTTGCCGTGTCCGCAGCC
Organism: Pseudomonas sp. LAMO17WK12:I1; assembly: GCF_900177315.1. Lineage (NCBI taxonomy): Bacteria > Pseudomonadati > Pseudomonadota > Gammaproteobacteria > Pseudomonadales > Pseudomonadaceae > Pseudomonas > Pseudomonas sp. LAMO17WK12:I1. Next base: position 262,574 of record NZ_FWZV01000012.1, read on the forward strand.
GGCATCGCTGGTACATTATTGCGTTTCGCCACCGGTACTTGGGTGAGCGCCAATTGGCCGAAGCATTTTTATGCGGCGACCCTGGCGGTCAACCTGGTGGGTTGCCTGATCATCGGGTTGTTGTACGGCTGGTTCCTGTTGCGCCCGGAAGTACCGATTGAAATTCGCGCCGGCTTGATTGTCGGCTTTGTAGGCGGTCTGACGACCTTTTCATCCTTTTCACTGGATACGCTGCGCCTGCTGGAAAGCGGGCAGGCCCTGGTCGCCTTCGGGTACCTGGGCATCAGCGTGTTCGGCGGGCTGCTCGCCACCTGGGCCGGCCTGTCCTTGACCAAACTTTGATAAACGAGAGACCGACATGCTCGATTCCAAACTGTTACGTAGCAACCTTCAGGACGTAGCGGACCGCCTGGCATCCCGTGGCTTTGCCTTGGATGTTGCGCGCATCGAAGCGCTGGAAGAACAGCGCAAGACCGTCCAGACCCGCACCGAAGCACTGCAGGCTGAGCGGAATGCGCGTTCCAAATCCATCGGTCAGGCCAAGCAACGTGGCGAAGACATCGCGCCGTTGATGGCGGACGTCGAGCGCATGGGCACCGAGCTGTCCGACGGCAAGGTCGAGCTGGAAGGCATTCAGTCCGAGCTGGATTCGATCCTGCTGGGCATCCCCAATCTGCCGCACGAGTCCGTGCCGATTGGCGACGACGAAGACGGCAACGTCGAAGTGCGCCGCTGGGGCACGCCAACGGCCTTTGATTTCGAGATCAAGGACCACGTCGCCCTGGGCGAATTGACCGGTGGCCTGGATTTCGAAACCGCCGCCAAAATGTCCGGTGCGCGCTTTGCCTTGCTGCGCGGCCCGATCGCACGCATGCACCGTGCCCTGGCGCAGTTCATGATCAACCTGCACACCGGCGAGCACGGTTACGAAGAGGCTTACACTCCGTACCTGGTGCAGGCGCCGGCGCTGATGGGCACCAGCCAGCTGCCGAAGTTCGAGGAAGACCTGTTCAAGATCAGCCGCGATGGCGAAGCCGATCTGTACCTGATCCCGACCGCCGAAGTGTCGCTGACCAATATCGTTGCCGGCGAGATCCTCGATGCCAAGCAACTGCCGCTCAAGTTCGTCGCCCACAGCCCGTGCTTCCGCAGTGAAGCCGGTGCGTCGGGGCGTGACACCCGCGGCATGATCCGCCAGCACCAGTTCGACAAGGTCGAGATGGTGCAAGTGGTCGAGCCGTCGACCTCCATGGACGCCCTGGAAGGCCTGACCGCCAACGCCGAACGTGTCCTGCAGCTGCTGGAGCTGCCGTACCGCGTCCTGGCGCTGTGCACCGGCGACATGGGCTTCAGCGCCGTGAAGACCTACGACCTCGAGGTGTGGGTACCCAGCCAGGACAAATACCGCGAGATCTCGTCGTGCTCCAACTGCGGTGATTTCCAGGCCCGGCGCATGCAGGCGCGTTTCCGTAACCCGGAAACCGGCAAGCCGGAGCTGGTGCACACCCTCAACGGTTCGGGCCTGGCTGTAGGTCGCACCCTGGTGGCGGTGCTGGAAAACTACCAGCAGGCTGACGGTTCGATCCGCGTACCTGAAGTGCTCAAGCCTTACATGGCGGGCGTCGAGGTCATCCGCTAAATGGAATTCCTGCCGCTGTTTCATAACCTGCGCGGCAGTCGTGTGCTGGTCGTCGGTGGGGGGGAGATTGCCTTGCGCAAATCCCGCCTGCTGGCTGACGCCGGCGCCGTGCTGCGGGTGGTTGCTCCCCAGATCGAAGACCAGTTGCGCGAGTTGGTGCAGGGCAGTGGCGGGGAAATGATTCTGCGCGGTTATCAGGAGGCCGACCTGGAAGGCTGCACCCTGATCATCGCGGCGACCGACGACGAGCCACTGAACGCGCAAGTGTCCAGTGACGCCAAGCGTCGTTGCGTACCGGTCAATGTGGTGGACGCGCCGGCCTTGTGCAGCGTGATCTTCCCGGCGATTGTCGACCGTTCGCCCTTGGTGATCGCGGTGTCCAGCGGCGGGGATGCGCCGGTGCTGGCGCGCTTGATCCGGGCCAAGCTGGAAACCTGGATTCCGTCCACCTACGGCCAGTTGGCCGGGCTGGCGGCGCGCTTTCGTGCCCAGGTCAAAGGCTTGTACCCGGATGTGCAGCAGCGTCGGGCGTTCTGGGAAGAAGTGTTCCAAGGGCCGATTGCCGACCGTCAGTTGGCCGGGCAGGGCGATGAGGCTGAGCGTCTGTTGATCGAAAAGGTCAACGGCGCACCGCCTTATGCGCCGGGCGAGGTGTACCTGGTCGGTGCCGGCCCGGGCGACCCGGACCTGCTGACCTTCCGTGCCCTGCGCCTGATGCAGCAAGCCGACGTGGTGCTGTACGACCGTTTGGTGGCGCCGGCGATTCTGGAGCTGTGCCGTCGTGATGCCGAGCGCATCTACGTCGGCAAGCGCCGCGCCGACCACGCCGTGCCGCAAGACCAGATCAACCAGCAACTGGTGGACTTGGCCAAGCAAGGCAAGCGCGTGCTGCGCCTCAAGGGGGGCGATCCGTTCATCTTTGGTCGTGGCGGTGAAGAAATCGAGGAACTGGCGGCCCATGGCATCCCGTTCCAGGTGGTGCCGGGGATCACCGCAGCCAGTGGTTGCGCGGCGTACGCCGGGATTCCGCTGACCCATCGCGACTACGCACAGTCGGTACGCTTTATCACCGGGCACTTGAAGAATGGGACGTCGGACCTGCCCTGGAGTGACCTGGTAGGGCCGTCGCAGACCCTGGTGTTCTACATGGGCTTGATTGGCTTGCCGATCATCTGTGAGCAACTGATCAAGCATGGGCGTGCCGCGGATACCCCGGCGGCGTTGATCCAGCAGGGCACCACGTCCAACCAGCGCGTGTTTACCGGCACCCTGGCAGACTTGCCGCGCATGGTGGCGGAGCATGAAGTGCATGCGCCGACGCTGGTGATCGTCGGTGAGGTGGTGGTGCTGCGCGAGAAGCTGAAGTGGTTTGAAGGCGCCCAGTCTCAGGTTTGACAACACTCTTGCGACAAGCCCGCTCACCAAGACGGGCTTGCCAGCCGTACTCAGCTCAAGACACCCTGACCTGTCAGCCGCACTCGATCATGCCCGGCATCAAACGCCTGCAACGGCCCCTTCGGCACAATCGCCGTCGGGTTGATCGTGCGGTGGCTCCCATAGTAATGCCCCTTGATGTGTGCGAAATCCACCGTCTCGGCCACGCCCGGCCACTGATACATCTCCCTCAGCCAATTCGACAGGTTCGAATAATCGGCAATCCGCCGCAGATTGCATTTGAAGTGGCTGTAATACACCGCATCAAAACGAATCAGCGTGGTGAACAAGCGCACATCCGCCTCGGTCAGGTACTCGCCGGCCAAGTAGCGATGGTCGCCCAAGTGCTGCTCCAGATGGTCCAGTTCGGCAAACACATCATCAAACGCGCTTTCATAGGCTTTTTGTGAGGTGGCAAAGCCTGCGCGGTACACGCCATTGTTCACGGCCGGGTAGATCCGCTCGTTCAGCCCATCGATGGTCGGGCGCAGGGCCTCGGGGTAGAAGTCCAGGGTGTTGCCGGTCAGGCCGTTGAACGCGCTGTTGAACATGCGGATGATCTCTGCCGATTCATTGCTGACGATGCGGTTGAGCTGCTTGTCCCACAGCACCGGCACGGTGACGCGGCCGGTGTAGTCGGCGGTGTCGGCGGTATAGCGCTGGTGCATGAATTCGAAACCATCGAGCTTATCGCCGGTGGAGCCGTGGGCCTTGTCGAAGGTCCAGCCGTTTTCCAGCATCAGCCAGCTGACCACGGACACGTCGATCATGCTTTCCAGGCCCTTGAGCTTGCGCAGGATCAGGGTGCGATGGGCCCAGGGGCAGGCCAGGGACACATAGAGGTGATAACGACCGGCCTCGGCCTTGAAGCCGCCTTCGCCGCTGGGCCCCGGCTGGCCATCGGCGGTCACCCAGTGGCGGCGCTGGGCCTGTTCGCGCTGGAAAGCGCCATCTGCGCTACTTTCGTACCACTGGTCTTTCCAGTGTCCTTCGATCAGCAAACCCATGACTGGCTCCTTGGCTAATAAGCGTTGGAGCCCAGTCTAAAGGGATGAGTTCGAACTAAAAGCGCAAAGACCGGGCGGGAATGATCGATTAAATCGATTTGTCCCGTGCATCCCAGTATTGTCGGGCCAATGCGAACGCTTGTTCCCGTGGGTGGCCGAGGCCGCGCAAGGCCAGGGCCATGGTGGCGATCAGCGCCAGTTGCGGGTAGCTGTCTTCTACGTCGCCGCGCCACACGGCCTTCAGGTGATCAGGCTCTAGGGTTGCCGGCTTGACGTGGCGCTGGTCGGAGAGGGCGGGCCATTCTTCATCCCAGCTTTCGCCACCGGTGGTGCCATAGAGGTGACTGATCGTGTCGGGGTTGATCTCGACTTCGCCGCCGTCGCCCTTGACCACGATCACATGGTCGCCAAGCAGGCCGCTGGCATCGCGGTGCACGCCCTGGTAACCGGGGTGGAAAATGCTTTGCAGGCCGCAGCGCGCATTCAGCGGGTTGAGCAGGCGCGCCAGGGAGTGGATCGGCGAGCGCAGGCCCAGGGTGTTGCGCAGGTCGATCATGCGTTGCAGTTGCGGCGCCCAGTCGCCCAGCGGGATAAACGCCAGGTTGCCTTGTTCAAACGCCGTCCCGACCTGCTGCCAATTGCGGCACAGCGGGATATGCAGGGTTTCGAGCAATTGTTCGGTGTACAGCCGGCCCGCCGTGTGTGCGCCGCCGCCGTGCATGAGAATGCGCACGCCATGTTGCGCCAGGCACTTGGCGGCCAGCAGGAACCACGGCAGGTGGCGCTTCTTGCCGGCGTAGGTCGGCCAGTCGACGTCCACATTCAGTGCGGGGGCGTCCAGGCGTTCACGCACGGCTTGGGTAAAACCGGCGAGTTCTTCCGGGCTTTCTTCCTTGTGGCGCAGCAGCATCAGGAACGCGCCGAGCTGGGTGTCTTCGACTTGTTCGTCGAGCAGCATGCCCATGGCGTCGCGGGCCTCTTCGCGGGTGAGGTTGCGCGCGCCGCGCTTGCCTTTGCCCAGGATGCGCACGAACTGCGCAAACGGATGCTCGGCAGGGGTTTCAAGGGTCAGTGGGGCAAAGTCGGTCATAAGCAATTCGTCGGCCGGGGCAGGCCCGCCAGCTTGGCGGCGAGTTTGGCGGGAGTGCCGTTGAACAGTGTGTTGAGGTGCAGGCTGTTGCCCTTTTGCGGGCCGAGCTTCAAGGCGGTGTACTTGATCAGCGGGCGCGTGGCGGGGGACAGCTGGAACTCGGCATAGAACTGGCGCAGCAGCTCGAGGATCTGCCAATGGTCCGGGGTCAGCTCCAGGGCTTCGGCGGCGGCCAGGGCCTCGGCCACCTCAGGGGACCATTCGTTCAGGTCGACGAGGTAACCGTCCTTGTCCAGTTCGAGGGTGCGCGGGCCTACGGTCAGGGTGTTCATAGCCAGGTGTTGACCTTGCGGTAGTCGAGCGACAGCTGCACGAAACCCGGGTAGTCCACGCTGTCGGCCCAGTCCGGCAGCGGCAGATTGCGCGCCTGCATGTCTTCCGCCAGCACGAACACCTTCACGCCCTTGGTGCGCAGGGCCGGGTCGTGCAGCCCGTAGGCGCCATCGCCGCAGAGCAGGATCGCATCCTCGGCGCCACAGATACGCAGGCAACTGGCGAGGCGGCTATCGGTAAAAGGAGAGTGAGATACCACATGTAAAGTCGACATCAGAGGGTTATCACCTGGTCGTAACGGTCAATCAGCCTGGAGATCGCTTCGCTGTCCAGCGACTGGGCATTGGCCGGCTGCGTCAGCCCGCGCTCACCCAGGCTGTGGCGGCAGGCGAACACCTCATCGATGCCGAACAGGCCCAAGGCCTGCAGATTGGCGCTGAGGTCTTTTTGCTGCACGGCCTTGGCGTCCTGGTGCGGCGCCAGTTGGAACACGCCGTCATCCATGAACAGCACGCCGATCGGCAGATCAAACGCGCCCCCGGCCAGCACGATATCCAGCGCTTCGCGCGCGCTCGGCCCGGACCAGGGCGCCTGGCGGCTGATCACTAACAAGGATTTGGACATGTCACGGCCCTCCAAAACAGATCAGGCGGTCGGCGGCCTGGGTGGCGTCGTGCAATTGCCCCAGGCCCGACAATGCCCAGGGCGCATCCAGGTTGGCCGCGCTGCGTTGATAGCGCGTGGCTTCCTCGGCATTCAGCACGCCACGACGCAAGGCGGCAGCGATGCACACCACGCCGTCGAGTTGATGCGCATTGACCAACTCGCGCCATTGGCGGGCAATGTCCTGCTCATCCTGGGGTGCAACGATGTTATTGGAGGCGCCGTAGACGCCGTCCTGATAGAAAAACAGCCGCACAATCTCATGCCCGCCGGCCAACGCTGCCTGTGCAAACAGCAGGGCGCGGCGCGAGGAGGGCGCGTGGGCGGCGGAAAACACTGCAATCGCAAACTTCATGGAACACTCTGCAAGCAAACGTGGGGCAATGATAAAGCCGCTGCCACGAAAAAGCCCGCCATGATCAAAACGGTCACCCTCGATGATCGTTCTGACGATTGCCGGTAGGCGCCAGGCTGCCTAGTCTGTGGGAATTCGAAACCCAAATGGAGTCTCCATGTCAGGTCCCTTGGCGTCCCTCAAAGTACTGGATTTTTCCACCTTGCTGCCCGGCCCGTTTGCTTCCTTGATGCTGGCGGACATGGGCGCCGAGGTACTGCGCATCGAATCTCCCACGCGCACGGACCTGCTGCGGGTGCTGCCGCCCCATGACCGGGGGACTTCGGCCAGCCATGCCTACCTCAATCGCAACAAACGCAGCCTGGCGCTGGATTTGAAACAGCCCGAAGGGCTGGAGATCGTGCGCGAACTGGTCAAGGACTACGACATTGTCCTCGAACAATTCCGCCCCGGCGTGATGGAGCGCCTGGGCCTGGGCTATGAGGCGCTGAAGGCGATCAACCCGCGGCTGATTTATGTGTCGATCACCGGTTACGGCCAGACCGGGCCCTATAAGGACCGCGCCGGGCATGACATCAACTACCTGGCGCTGGCCGGGGTCGCCAGCTACACCGGGCGCCGGGACAGCGGGCCACTGCCCTTGGGCGTGCAGTTGGCGGACGTGGGCGGCGGTTCGCTGCATGCGGTAGTGGGGCTGCTGGCGGCCGTTATCGCCCGGCAGCAGAGCGGGGTCGGCCAATACCTGGATGTGAGCATGACCGATTGCTCGTTCAGCCTGAATGCCATGGCCGGCGCGGGTTACCTGGCGTGTGGTGTAGAGCCTGAGCGGGAGAGCCATGTGCTCAATGGCGGAAGTTTCTACGATTACTACCGCTCGCGAGATGGGCGCTGGATGTCGGTCGGCAGCCTGGAACCGGCTTTCATGCAGCAGTTGTGTGAAGCGTTGGGCCGGCCGGAGTTGGCCGCGCAGGGCTTGAAGCCTGAGCAGCAGCCGGCGCTTAGGCAGGCCTTGCAGGTGGAGTTCGAGAAGCGCAGTTTCGAGCAGTTGTGCGAGCTGTTTGCCGGGGCGGATGCCTGCGTGGAGCCGGTGCTGACGCTCAGCGAAGCCGTGGCCCATCCGCAGTTGAAGGCGCGGGCGCTGGTCAGCCAGGTGCCCAGGGGCGATGGCTCGAGCCAGGCGCAGATAGCCTGCCCGTTGAAGTTTTCGGAAGGGTTGCCAGCGCCCCGGCACATTGGCGTCGCCGTGGGCGCGCACAGTGATGAAGTGTTGGCGGAGCTGGGCTTGAGCCCGCAGCGCATCAGCGAGCTGCGCAGCTCCAAGGTGATTATGTAGTGGCTGGGTGGAGGCTTGCTCTCGATGAGGCCTTTATTCCACCCTGGTTTCGCCGGTAAACACCAAGGTCTGCCGACACCGCCGGCACAGATACCGCCGCCCCTGAGCCACCATGCCATGGCGTTGCGATGAAAACGGGAAGTCGCTGTCGGCACACGGGCACCGGTAGATATAACGGGTCACCTGGCGACGCTTCACGGCATAGGTGTGGCAGCGGTCCGGCGGCAGTTCGTAGACCCCACGCATGATCAGTTGCCATTCCTCGCCATGGGGCTGGATGCGCTCGCCAAACAATTGGTGGGCAATCAGGTGCGCCACCTCATGGGCCACGGTCTGTTTCAGGAAGTGTTGGCTGTTTTCTCGGTACAACTGTGGGTTGAAGCGCAGCAGGTTCTCGTGCAAATGTGCGACACCGGCCTTCTGACCCCGCAGCTTGAGGCTGACCTGGGGGCGTTTGAAGCTTCGTTTGAAAAAGGATTCGGCTTGCAGGAAACAATCTTCGACGCGGGTATTGAGTTGCTCGGGCATGCTGTACATATCTCCAGAGACGTCCAGTATGCCGCAAAACCGAGTGTTTCCGAATCTGTCAGGCGCCGAATGGTCATCCATCACGCACAAAGCCACCTTGCGATGGCCTTGCCTTTGCCATTGAACGGGTCAGTTCGTGTAGATCGGCCCCACGCCCAGGCCCCAGACGATCACGGTAAACGCCATGATCGCCACCAGCACCACCAGCCCTACGGCCAGTATCGAACTGGAAAACAGGAAGCCTTCATCCGGGTCGATGCTCATGAAGGTCGGTACGCCGACATACAGCAGGTACACCGTGTAGCAGATCGCCGCAGTGCCCACCACCATGCCCAGCCACATATGCGGGTAGAGCGCCGCCAGCCCGCCGATGAACAGAGGTGTCGCGGTATAGGTGGCAAACGCCACGCACCGCGCCATGCTGGGGTTGGCGTCGTAGGTGCGGGCCATCCAGTGAATGAACGCGCCCATCACTGCCACGCCGCCGAGCATGGCCGCGTAGGACATGAGGGTCATCCACAGCGCACTTTCCTGGGTCAACATGACCGGGGAGCGGTTGCCGATGACCCAGCCGACCTGGGTGGTACCGATAAAAGCCGATACGGCGGGGATCGCCGCGAGAATCAGGGTGTGAGTGAGGTACATGTGGCCGATGCTTTCTTCTTTATCGCCACGAATTTCCCGCCATTCCTGGTCGGGATGGGTAAACAGCCCCACGACGTGATGGATCATGCCAGTCACTCCTGTCGTTATTACCATCGCCCCCCATCGGAGCGCCCACGGGCCAGATGGCCACAAAGGTCTGGATATATGTGTGCGACCTCAAGTCGCAGTATAGGAAGGGATGACCGGAATAACCGTAGGGCCTTTAGAGCAAATTGCGCTGTAAACAGGGGGCCTAATCGCGGCGGGGTCTTTTACTGTTAGCCCTTTAGCTGTTTTTTTTGCGTAAAATACCCGGCTTTTCGTCACACACCTCCAGCGGATCCAAGCGCCATGGGCACTCTTACGGTCAACCAGAACAAACTGCAAAAACGCCTGCGCCGCCTGGCCGGTGAGGCAGTCGCCGATTTCAACATGATCGAGGACGGCGACAAGGTCATGGTCTGCCTCTCCGGCGGCAAAGACAGCTACACCATGCTCGACGTGCTGCTGCACCTGCAAAAGGTCGCACCGATCAAGTTCGACATCGTTGCGGTCAATATGGACCAGAAACAACCGGGCTTCCCCGAGCACGTGCTGCCGGCCTACCTCAAGGCGCTGGGCGTCGAGTACCACATCGTTGAAAAAGACACCTATTCGGTGGTCAAGGAACTGATCCCTGAAGGCAAGACCACCTGCTCGCTATGCTCGCGCCTGCGCCGTGGCACGCTCTACACCTTTGCCGATGAGATCGGGGCGACCAAGATGGCCCTGGGTCATCACCGCGACGATATCGTCGAGACCTTCTTCCTCAATATGTTCTTCAATGGCTCGCTCAAGGCCATGCCGCCCAAGCTGCGTGCCGATGACGGGCGCAACGTGGTGATCCGCCCGCTGGCGTATTGCAACGAGAAGGACATCCAGGCCTATTCCGACTTCAAGCAATTCCCGATCATCCCGTGCAACCTGTGCGGCTCCCAGGAAAACCTGCAGCGCCAGGTGGTCAAGGACATGCTGGTGGATTGGGAGCGCAAGACCCCGGGGCGTACCGAAAGTATTTTCCGCAGCCTGCAGAACGTGCAGCCGTCGCAATTGGCCGACCGCAACCTGTTCGACTTCACCAGCCTGAAAATCGATGAGACTGCCGCGTCGCGTTTCGTCAATGTTGTGAACCTCTGAGCTCATTCAACGCTCTGACACACGGCGCTCGCGGGCGCCGTTTTCAATTCCATTGCCAGCATTCAACAGCAGGAGAGGGCATGCGCGATTACAAGTGGCTGCACGAATATTGTCTGAACCGCTTCGGTTCAGCGGCCGAGCTGGACGCCCACCTGCCGGTGCCCAAGACCCCGGCGCAGTTACGCAAGATCAGTGATGATCGCTACCTGTCGACCTTGGCGCTGCGCGTGTTTCGCGCCGGCTTGAAACACAGCGTGGTGGATGCCAAGTGGCCGGCCTTCGAGCAGGTGTTCTTCGGCTTCGACCCGGAAAAAGTCGTGCTGATGGGTGCCGAGCACCTGGAGCGGCTGATGCAGGACACGCGCATCATTCGTCACCTGGGCAAGCTCAAGAGTGTGCCGCGCAATGCGCAGATGATCCTGGACATCGAGCAGGAAAAAGGCAGCTTCGGCGCATTTATCGCCGACTGGCCGGTGACCGACATCGTCGGGTTATGGAAATACCTGAGCAAGCACGGTCATCAGCTGGGCGGGCTGTCGGCCCCGCGCTTTTTGCGGATGGTGGGCAAGGATACCTTTGTGCCGAGCGATGACGTGGTCGCGGCATTGAATGCGCAGAAGATTGTCGACAAGGCACCCACCAGCCTGCGCGACCTGGCCACGGTGCAGGCTGCGTTCAACCAGTGGCATGCCGAGAGCGGGCGGCCGATGTGCCAGCTGTCGATGATGCTGGCCTATACGGTGAATCACTGACCGGCTTCTAGGGTGTGGCCAACCGGCGGTTCAACTGGTGCCGCCAGCGCACATACAGCAGCGCCGTGCAAAACACCGCCAGGCTGGCCAGCATCTCCAGCACCCCGAACCACTGCCGGTTCGGGTCATACGCCGCCAGCGCGCCCTTGATGAAATACAGGTTCACCGCAAAGCACATCCATGAATGCCCGCGCGTGCTGCCGAGGATCATCCCCGGCGCCAGCACCAGCAGCGGCACCAGTTCGATCAGCAGGATCACCCACGGGCGTGCGCCGTGCAGGTCGGCGACGAACAGGTAGTAGCCGCACAACAAACCCACCAGGGCGAAAAACGCCAGCAGGCTTAACACGCGTGCCGCCTTGACCCGTGGCTCCAGCCACGCTTGCGGCGGCAGAACCTTAGGCTTCCTGGCCACGGCCGTTCTCCAGCAACGTGGCGGTCTTGGCCAGGCGCAGGCCCAGGGCCCGGCACAGGGTGATTTCATGCGGGTCGAGCAGGCGCTTGCCATCCGGCCCGGCGTGGTGGCTGGCGCCATACGGCGTGCCGCCGCCCTGGGTGTCGAGCAGTGCCTGTTCGCTGTAGGGCAGGCCAGTGATCAGCATGCCGTGGTGCAGCAGCGGCAACAGCATCGACATCAGCGTGGTTTCCTGGCCGCCATGCAGGCTGGCGGTGGAGGTGAACACCCCGGCCGGCTTGCCGACCAGCGCACCGGTGAGCCACAGGTTGCTGGTGCCATCGAGGAAGTACTTGAGCGGCGCGGCCATGTTGCCGAAGCGCGTCGGGCTGCCCAGGGCCAGGCCCGAGCAGTTTTTCAAGTCATCGAGGCTGGCGTACAGCGCGCCTTCGTCCGGGATGCTCGGCGCCACGGCTTCGCATTCGGTGGAGATCGCCGGTACGGTGCGCAGCCGCGCTTCCATGCCGCCTTGCTCGATGCCCCGGGCAATCTGCCGGGCCATTTCGCTCACCGAGCCATTGCGGCTGTAATACAACACCAGCACATACGGCGCAGTCACGGCAGGATCTCCAGCACGTTCTCTGGCGGACGGCCAATGATGGCTTTATCGGCGGTTTCCAGGATCGGGCGTTCCATCAGCTTGGGGTGTTCGGCGATCGCGGCGATCAACTGCGCTTCGCTGAGGCTGGCGTCGGCCAGGTTGAGGGCCTTGTATTCGTCTTCGCCGGTGCGCAGCAGTTGGCGGGCGCTGATGCCCAGCTTGGCCAGCAGTGTCTTCAATTGCGCGGCATTCAGCGGGGTTTCCAGGTAACGCACCACGGTGGGGGCGAGGCCTCGGGCTTCCAGCAGTTCGAGCGCACCGCGGGATTTCGAGCAGCGCGGGTTGTGATAAAGCGTCAGATCGGTCATGTGCGGGTCGCATCTTGCGTAAGGTGGCGGGTATTCTACCTGCGCGGCGTCCTGTCCTTAAACCGTAAGAGGCGATAGGTCGCAGCCAACGTTCATTTTTGCGAAGGAATACCCCATGACAAGGCGACTGATCGGTGCATTGGCGATCATCACAACCCTGCTGCTCAGCGGCTGCGGCAATGACTACGGCGTTGACCAGTACGGCCGGAAGGTCGCGGCCGAGCGCCTGGACAAACAGTGGCTGGTGGTCAACTACTGGGCGGAATGGTGTGGCCCATGCCGTACGGAAATCCCTGAGCTCAACGCCCTGGCGGAACAGTTGAAGGGGCAGGGCGTGGGGGTGTTCGGGGTTAACTTCGACAACGTGCAGGGTGCAGAGCTGAAGGAAGCCAGCGACAAGCTGGGGATCAAGTTCACCGTGCTGGCACAGAACCCGGATGGGATCTTCGAGATTCCGCGCAGCGAAGCGTTGCCGGTGACCTATATCATCGATGACAAGGGCAAGGTGCGCGAGCAGTTGATGGGTGAGCAGACGGCGGAAGGGGTGTTGGCCAAGCTCAAGGCCTTGCGCGGCTAGAGTATTGTCCTCGATCAAATGTGGGAGGGGGCTTGCCCCCGATAGCAGTGTGTCAGTCAATACATCAGTGACTGTTACACCGTCATCGGGGTGTAGAACCGTAGACATCGTTTACATCTGAAACCGGGGACATCGTTTACACATTTGAGGCCTGGACGCGGGTCATACCTCGTCCAAGCCTCCCCAAGGGATAATCACACAGGTACAAATCCCAAGCATCATCTTCAGCTTCTTTGAGCCCTATCCTTTCCCCGGACAGCGCCTCGCTGATAAATACCAACTTGCCGTTCCACTTGATCGATCCGTCCTGCCTGACGCTTCGAACTTTCATTTCTGCCGGATATTCCACATCGGGCAAGCACCCTGGATAAAT